>CANQOD010000046.1 GCA_947625395.1 uncultured Bacilli bacterium | reverse complement strand
AATTTAAAAGAAGTGTTAGAAGTTTTAGATGAAGAGATTGTACTAAATGAAGAGCTCTTGGAGTTAGGAAAGAAAATGCAAGAAATGACATTGTCCTCTTTAATTTATTGTTATCAAGCGATGCTTCCTAAAAGTTTAAAAGCAGGAGGAAAAAATAAAGCTTCTAAAAAATATGAATCCGTTTTTTATCCTATCAAAGAAGCAGATGAACATCTTACCCAAAGTCAACAAGTATTGTTTCGTCGTTTTAAGAATGGTCCAGTCAAAAGACACGACTTAAAAGATATTTCTCTTGCTAGATTAAAACTACTGGTGAATAAAGGCTATTTAGAAGAAAGACAAGAAGAAGTTTATCGGAAGCAAGTGACGATTGGAACAAAGGAACAGTATCCTTTAACCGAAGAACAACAAGCCGTTGTTACGCAAGTCAACGAAAGCGAGCAATCCATCTTTTTATTACATGGTGTGACGGGAAGTGGAAAGACAGAAGTCTATATGGAACTCATTGAAAAAGGATTAAAAGAGGGAAAAAGCAGTCTTGTATTGGTGCCGGAAATTTCCTTAACTCCTCAGATGATAGAACGCTTTAGTGCTCGTTTTGGAAGTCGAATTGCACTTTTACATAGTGCTTTATCTGACGGTGAGAAGTATGATGAGTGGCGTAGAATTGAAAAAGGAGAAGCAGATATTGTAATTGGTGCAAGAAGTGCCGTGTTTGCTCCTTTACAAAAGATTGGCTATATTATTATTGATGAGGAGCATAGTGATTCTTATAAACAAGAAAATAATCCAAGATATGATGCAAAAGAGATTGCTAAAATAAGATGTCAATATCATCATGCTAAAATGATAATGGGAAGTGCCACACCAACTTTAGAGTCTTATGCCCGAGCTAAAAAGAATGTTTATCAATTACTTGAATTGCCCCATCGAGTAGGAGGTGGAACGCTTCCGAAAGTGCATATCGTTGATATGAATCAAGAATTACGCCAAGCAAAAGGCCATTTTGCGCCAGCACTTCTAACAGCTCTAGAACATGTCATTGCCCGTAAGGAACAAGCCATTCTTTTATTGAATCGACGTGGCTATTCTTCTTTTGTTACTTGTAAAAATTGTGGTTATGTTTTAAAGTGCCCTTCTTGTGATATCACTTTAACCTATCATAAAACATCTCATGTTTTACGATGTCATTATTGTGGTTATGGCACGAATCTTCCCAAAGTGTGTCCAGAATGTCATGAAGAAGCCATTAAAGATTTAGGAGTTGGTACAGAAAAAATTGAAGAAGAACTTGCTACTTATTTGCCTCAAGCACGCGTGTTACGAATGGACTTTGATACGACAAATAAAAAGGGAGCACACGAAAAATTAATCAAACAATTTGGAAATAGAGAAGCAGATATTCTATTGGGGACCCAAATTGTTGCTAAGGGACTCGATTTTTCGAATGTCACCCTTGTGGGCGTCTTAAATGCCGATACTGCTTTGAATATTCCGGACTTTAGAAGCAGTGAAAATACATTTTCTTTACTTTCTCAAGTCGCTGGTCGAAGTGGTCGCAGTCAAAAAAAAGGAGAAGTTTTCCTCCAAACATTCAATCCAACTCATTATGCCATCGTCGATGCTTCTAAAAATGACTATCTTTCTTTTTATCAACAAGAAATGCACAATCGATATTTAATGAAATATCCTCCTTATTATTATTTGGTCAGTGTGAAAGTTTTATCTAAAGATGAACAACTGTGTTATCAAGAATCTTTAAAGGTCAAAAAAGTATTGGAAAAATATTTGAACCATGTTATTTTGTTAGGACCAAGTCCAGATAGTGTATATAAAATGAGTAATATTTATCGTTATCGAATGATTTTAAAATATAAAAAAGAAGAACACTTAAAAGAAGTACTCAATCGCTTAATTGTTCATTATGCCAGTACGGGAAAAGTCAAAGTCGAAGTGGATTTTAATCCCATTCATTTATAAGCTTCTTTTTCTCGCCTTTTCTGTCTTCAAATTGACTTTTTTCTTATCTTTTGTTATGCTATCCAACAAATTTAGTTTTGATTGTGTAGAAAAGGGGGCTTTTCTTTGGCAAATTCATCTTTACCTCAAATTTATCAACTTGCTGGGAAATTGTGCAACCAACAAGAGTTTTCCAAGGCAGAAAAATTGTTAAAATCCTTATTAGGCACATCTTATCATGAAGAAGCATTACTTACTTTAGCGGAACTGTATTATGAAAGGAGTAATTTTTCAGCAATGCGCAATATTTTAAATGAGTATCGAGAAAAAGAGCATAGTGCTTACTTACTTCACATGGCGCATTTAGAATTCGAAGAATTAAATATGAAAAAAGCGCTCCGATATGTGCATCAATATGCTGATAAAAAGAAAGATTTATCAGATTGTCTTTTTGAAACTGCCAGGATATATAAATCACTGGGAAAAATAGATAGCGCTCAAACAATTTTTGAGATTTTAACAGAAATTGACGATTATACGGTCAAAAGTCTGAAAGAATTATGGGGCATTTTTATAGAACGGCAAGATGATGAACAACTCAAAAAAGCTTTAAAAACCATTCCTAATTACTATCCACATTATGAATATTATAGACGGTTATTAGAAGTACTAAGTCATCCTCATATGCGACCTACAAATAATGATGCCTATAGTATTAAACGTTATTTTGCTTCTTCAAATGAGTTGCTTTATGAACATTTAGAGAAACACATAGAAGGAAACAATGAAAGTGATTACTTTTTTCACTATGTCAATCTTCCAAAATTATTAGAAGATATTCAAAAGAAAATGGAAAAAACAAATCCTATTTTTCATGGAAATACCTATTCTTATCATTTAAGGATGCCTTCTTTGGTAGGAGTCATTCATGGACGTTTAACAAAAGATTTATGTGTTGTTGCTCATGCGGGAAATGCGAAAATTATTACGATGTATCCTGCTTCTTTTTCCGTTGAATTTAATCGTGAAGGCTTTTTAGAAGATGCAAATATTATGCAAAAGAGAAAGGAGCGATTGAAATGAAAGAAGAAGAAAAACGTGCTTTAATGAACCGCTTTTTTGAAGAGAACGAAACCATTACGACTCAACAACTAAAAGAATGGAAAGTTTCTCCAGCATTAATTCAAATTTGGATGAAAAAAGGCATCTTAGAACGAGTAGAACGTGGAGTTTATAAGCAAGTTCAAAAAGAAAAGCGAAGTTACATCAAACAAGAGGAAAAGCGAATCAGCTTAAGTCAGTATTTCAAAGACAATGAAACCATTACAACCCAACAGTTGAATCATTTGAAAATCTCTACTCTTCTGATTCAAAAATGGGTAGAAGAAGGCGTTTTGATTCGAGTTAAACGAGGCATTTATCAAGAGAAAAAGGAAACGAAAGAAGATAGACTTTCTACCGTTTTTACGTTTCAAGATTTTGAAAACTTCCTTTTGAAAAATCAATTCAATCAGGCGCTTTCTATTCTTCCAGTGATGGAAGAAGTTCCACAAAAGGAGCAAGCTGATTATTATCTTGATTTGGTTCTTTTAAATCAAATTGTTGAATTTCCTCACGAACAACAAGCTGAAATTCGAAAACTCAAGTTCAAAGATTTTTGCTGTCCTGGTGCATCTAATAGTATCGATAATAAGATTAGACGTTCCATTGAATACAATCGTATGAGTGTTGCTTATCGGCAATTAAAAGAAAAATATGCTTTACAGGAAGAGGAAAAATTTTCTGTGAAAGACCAAATTTTGGCCCAACTTTTAGATGCTGTTCTTCGTTGTGAAAAAATCGACTTTCAACTGGAATATGCATTAGAAGAGAAAAAAGAATATGAAACATTAAAAAACTTTTTAGAACAAAAAGAGCGAAAGAGAGAATTATCTCAACAAGAAAATACCGCTTTAATTTTAGTGAGAATTCTCTTATCTGGAAAAGATACACAAATCAAAATGAAAAGAGATACAAAATCGACTACTGTCTTTGAAGCGATTGCGAATCATGATTATGAACTAGCAAGAAAACTCAATAAAGAGTATCATGAACAAAATCGAAATAGTACAAATTTGTTAGAACTTTTATTAAGAGAAATTGTGATTGTAAGTAAAAGGCAATCTGAAAAATTAGCACTTGAACAAGCGAAAATAGACTCTTCTTTCATTTTCCTGCAACTATTACAAGGAAAAAAGCAAAAAGCGTTGAAAGATTTAGAAGTGTATCTTCAACAAAAAAAGCAAGAAAAACTTTTTCCAATTGCGAAAAGCTTAGTGGAATTAAGTCAACTAGATGGAGATGCTTTGTATCAAAAACCTTATCAATTTTTAATGGAAGTGGAACAGGGCACTTATCGGTACCAATTATTTCCTTATGTGCTTTCTTTTTGTGAAGAAGTAGGGAAAAATCAAGCAAAAGCAAAAGAATACTTAAATTTAATTCAGCAAGGTGAAAATTTGAATGCGCCCTGTCTTCTTTTTCCACAATTAGAAGCGCAATTTCAAAAGAGTCAAGATGAAAAAAAGCCCCTGCAAAAAAAGAAAGTTTCCAAAGAATAAGAGAAGATAAAGGCGACAAAATTCGTCTTTTTTCTTTTCTTTTGAATACACTTTATTAGGGTGATGAGAATGTTAAATTTATTCGCGCTAATCAAAGGCTTGTTGGGAGTAACTGCATCTTATTCGAATCAAGTTTTTCCAGAACCTCTTTCCAAAGAAGAAGAGGAAGAAGCAATTACTCAAGCATTACAAGGAAATACACATGCTAGAAATAAGTTGATTGAACATAATTTACGATTGGTTGCTCATATTGTCAAAAAATTTGATACGAAGAGTGTAGACCAAGATGACCTCATTAGTATTGGTACGATTGGCTTGATTAAAGGAATTGATTCCTATTCCAACAAAAAAGGAACCAAGATTACAACTTATTGTGCTCGCTGTATTGAAAACGAGATATTAATGTACTTCCGCGCCAACAACAAAAATGTCAAAAATATTTCTTTGAACGAACCAATTGGCTTTGATAAAGAAGGTAATGAAATCGCCATTTTGGATGTTTTAAAAGCACCAAAACCAGACTTTTTAGAAGAAATTAGTTATAAAGATAATGTAGAACATTTGAAAAAATATATGCATATTTTAAGTTCCCGGGAACAAGATATTTTAATTCGTCGTTATGGTCTACAAAATCAAGAAGAACAAACCCAAAAAGAAATTGCGAAAGAACTGAAAATTTCAAGGAGTTATGTTTCTCGAATTGAAAAGAGAGCGCTTACAAAAATATTAAGAGAATTTATGCGTGAAAATCATTATGAAAGAGAATAAAAAGATGATTTTTAGGTAGATTAACAATAGACAATTGAGGAAAATTTGATATAATAAATGTAGAAATTTGTCGAAGCAGGTGTAAGAGGAATGAAAAGAAGAAAGCTAACAAAAAAAGGTTATCTACTTTGTGTTTGCTTTGTTCTTGGAATTCTTGTTCTCGTCTTCTTTTTCTTTTGGATGACACCAAAAATGAAAATGCATGGAGAAGAAAAACTGACTATTAACTTAAATAGTAAATACCAAGAAAAAGGAGTAGAAGCAGTCTTTCAAGGAAAAAGCATTACAAAAGAAGTGGAAACTGAAGGAAAAGTAAATACAAAAAAAGAAGGAACTTATAAGATTACTTATCATGTAAAGAAAGGTCTTTTTGAAAGTACCCTTACGCGAACAGTCATTGTAAAAGATATTGAAAAACCTAAAATTGAATTGGTTGGCGATCAAAAAATCTATCTTTGTAAAGATGGAACTTTTGAAGAATTAGGATTTACGGCAACGGATAATGTTGATGGGGATTTAACGAAAAAAGTGAAAAGGAAGCAGGAAAAAGACCAAGTCATCTATACAGTTAAGGACCATGAGGGAAACGAAAGAAAAGTCATTCGAAAATTGATTTACGAAGATCGAACGCCACCAGTTATTACTTTAACGGGCGGTGAAATCACGTCTGTTTACCTCAATGAGCCTTATCAAGAATTAGGATATACGGCAACGGATAATTGTGACCACGATTTAACAGAAAAAGTGAGAGTGTCTGGTAATGTAGATACGAGTCAGCTTGCTAGTTATGAACTCACTTATGAAGTTGTAGACGAAGCAGGCAATAAGGGAACAGCGAAAAGAACTGTTCATGTTGTAGAACACACCAAAAATGGAACTATCTTTTTAACGTTTGATGATGGTCCTAAAGAAGGAACTACGAATGTGATTTTGGATATTTTAAAAGAGGAGGGTGTAAAAGCAACGTTCTTTGTGACCAATGGTGGTCCGGATTATTTGATTCAAAGAGAAGCCAACGAGGGACATACGGTTGCTTTACACACAGCAAGTCATAATTATCAAACTGTTTATACTTCTGTGGAGGGTTATTTTAATGATTTACAAATTGTGCATGACCGTGTGCAACGTTTGACAGGACTAGATGCGCGCATTATTCGTTTTCCAGGAGGAAGTAGTAACACCGTGAGTCGTCGATACAATGTTGGTATTATGAGTACGTTAACAAGAGAAGTGCTCTTACGTGGTTATCGCTATTATGACTGGAATTTGTCAAGTGGTGATGCAGGAGATACAACTGAATCACAAGGTGTTTATCAAAATGTCATTCATAATTTATCGAAAAATCGTGTCAATATGATTTTAATGCATGATATTAAACCTTATACGAGAGATGCTTTAAGAGATATTATTCGCTATGGAAAAAATAATGGATATACGTTTGAAAAAATTGATATGAATACAGAAATGGTTACACAGCGTGTCAACAACTAATTTGAAAAAAGCAAAGAAATCTTATATAATAGGAATGCGAGGTGAAAGAGGAATGTTTTTGCCTGACATGTATCAGAAAAATATTTATGCAATTCCTTATCAAAAACTGAAAGAAAAAGGCATCAAGTGCCTTGTTTTTGACCTTGATAATACTTTGAGGTTGATTGATGAAAAAGTGCCTACAGATAAAGTACAAAAATTGGTGCACGAATTAGAAAAAGATTTTCGCGTTCTTATTTTATCAAATAGTTTAAAAAAAGGTGTTATGATTTACAAAGATGCTTTAGGAATTGAAGCGATTGGACATGCAAGAAAGCCTTCTACGAAAGGATTGAAAGTTCTTGCGAAAAGATATGGTTATCAACCATCACAAATTGCAATGATTGGCGATCAATTGGTTACGGATATTCTTGCTGGTCACCGTTTTGGAACTTACACAGTTTATGTGGATGCTTTGTCAAAGAAAGATTTAAAAATCACTTATTTGAATCGTTTTATTGAAAGAAGAATTATCAATGCTTATCAGCGAAAAGGGAAGTTTAAAAGAGGTGTTTATTATGAATCATGAAAAACATTGTATGGGGTGTGGAATTTTACTGCAAGATCAAAACGTTTTACAAGAAGGATATACAACAAGTTTAGAAAATAGTCTTTGTCAAAGATGTTTTCGTATTAAAAATTATGGAGACTATCAAGTCGTTGCTCGTTCTAATGAGGAATATATTGAAATCTTGAAAAGTGTGGGGCAAACGAAAGATTTAGTTTTATATGTTGCTGATCTTTTAAATATTGAAAAAGACATTACCGAAATACGAAAATATATTCCTAATAAAATGATTTTAGTTTTGAATAAAAAAGATGTTCTTCCAAAATCAGTGAAAGAGGAAAAAATTAGAAAATATTTTGAAGATATGGAAGTGCCTTTTGAAGAAGTGATTGTCATTAGTACTGAGAAGAATCAAAATATTGATTATTTATTAAAACGAATCAAGTTTTATCAAACGACAAATGATGTTTATGTTGTTGGTCATACCAATGCAGGAAAAAGTACTTTAATCAATAAATTGTTGAAAAACTATTCTGATAATCCAAATGAGTTGACTATTTCACCACTGCCATCAACCACTTTAAATACGGTTAAAATGGAAATTAACGATTATTTAACGTTGATTGATACTCCTGGTTTGGTTGATGTAGGAAGTATGGTCAATTTTGTTGATGCAACCATGTTTAAAAAGTTAAGCCCCAAAAAAGAAATTAAGCCGAAAACTTATCAAATAAAGAAAGGGCAAACGATTATCATTGAGGATTTAGTACGAATTGATTATCGTGATGGTGAGAAAAACAGCTTTACGCTTTATCTATCAAATGAATTGAAAGTGAAAAGATTTTTAAATAATCGTCATGAAGATTTAAAAGATTTATCTCGTAGAACTTATGAAATGAAGTATGAAGAAGATCTTGTTATTAATGGTCTTGGTTTTATTAAAATTGTAAATCCAGGAATTATAGATATTTATATTAATAAAGATGTTGAAACGTTTAAACGGAAATCTTTGATATAATGCCGATTTAGAATAAATCGGGGGGGGG
>CANQOD010000045.1 GCA_947625395.1 uncultured Bacilli bacterium | reverse complement strand
ATCGATAATGGAAACTTAAAAAGAGGAGAACAGAATCGAATTTATTATGAGTTAAAAATATGGTTAGATATCAATGCTGGGAATGAAGCACAGGGGAAGAAGTTTTATGGAAAAGTAGCCATCAATGCAACGCAAGTGAATCAACCGAATGCCCCAGTCCTTGCGGATAATATGATCCCGGTTGTCTATGATACAACTGATAAGAGATGGGAGAAAGCCGATGTTACAAGTGAGTGGTATAATTATAATAATCAAGAATGGGCGAATGCAGTGACAGTAACTACATCAAGTCGAAGTGGCTATCAAAAGGCAAGTTCAGGAACCGAAGTGAAGATGGAAGATATCTTACAGATGTGGGTATGGATACCACGATACAGTTATACCATCAAGAGTGAAGATGGATTAAACTACTATGGCAAGAAAGAAGAAGGAAGAAGTGATGAACCGAGTCAATTGTTGCCAGGCGAAATCGATGTAAAATTCATTCGAGAAGATGAGAAAGACGAAAATGGTTCAGCCCAATATACAGGAAAATATGCAACAAATTGGTATACACCGCCTGGATTTACCTTTGGAACTGAAGAGTTATCTGGAATCTGGATAGGTAAGTTTGAGACTGGATATAGTAGTGGTAATGGAACCGGTGTCGGAGCATCCAGTACGGCAGCAGCCCAAAGTGATACAGAAGAATCAAATCGTGTGATTATCAAGCCAAATGTGTATAGTTGGCGGTCTATTCGTCCATCAACGTTAGATTTAGTTTCAAGACGAATGACAGAGAGTGGCAATGTGTTTGGATTTGACCAAAGTACCTATGATAGCCATGCAATGAAGAATAGTGAGTGGGCACTGATTTCTTATCTTACCCAAAGCAAATATGGAAAGTATGGGAATCTCTTATATAGTGGTGCGAATAAGGAAGTGTATATGAACAATTATAATGCTTATGTGACAGGTTGCTCTAGTGGCCTACCAAATGCTTCCATTGTTTCTTCTTGTGGAAATACCTATGATGTGATGACCGACCGAGGAAGTGGCCAAGGCTATGCTGGTGCTGGAGCTTCGACTACCGGCAACATCACCGGAATTTATGATATTTCAGGAGGTGCATGGGAGTATACCATGGGAGTCTTAAACAAAATGTCCGGAAATACAGATGCCAATAACTCAGGCTATGCTGGAAAAATAACGAATGGTTCTTCAATTGGAGGCAGAAGTTGGCCAGCAGATAAGTATTATGACCTATATACAAGTAATGATCCATTAGCGGCATGTAACGGAAATTCATGCAAAGGTCATGCTTTAAGTGAAATAACAGGTTGGTATGGTGATAGTAAGTTTATGGTGACTGTGACAGAACCTTGGTCGATTCGTAGTGGTAGCAGTAATGATACTATTCTCACTGGTGTTTTCTGTTATAGTTATTACTATGGTGGTTTAGCCGTTTACATGTCTTTCCGTCAAGTCCTCGCCCCTATCTAGAAAGCATAAAAAAAGCAATTAACGCTTTTCTTCAAAATAGAAAGCTCCAATTGCTTCTTTTTGTATGTCTTTAAAAATATCTTCTTGAAATTCTTTTTCTTTTAAGGAAAGTTGAAAACAGGCAAGATGTCCTCCATTTGTACTACTATGATATTGTTTTTCGTAAGCCAGTGTATCTTTCCAATTTTGATAAGCACGTTCAAATCCATTATGGTATTGTGCTTGATTTGTAATGCCCTTGATTTTTCCAAAAATAGCAGTATCAATTTTATTGAATTCTCGACAAGCTTCATCGACTTTTTTTGCCGATAAAGTGAAGTTCAAATTATATAAATTGCGATATGAATCCACTTTTTTTCGCATATAATCGATGATTTTTGTATTGAGTTTTTCTATGCTTTCTGTTTCTAGTAAGATTTTTGTTGCTTCTTCTAATCCTACAAAATGAATCGTTAAAGTTCCATGTTTCCAAAGTTTTCTAAGACGGTCATTTTCTTTTACATTTTTTCCATCAACCCAAATATTTTGTCCACAGAGAAAAGGAAAATCATCACTATTTTTATTCGCAATTAGTTCAAAACAATTCAGCAAGGCATCTTTGGCTAAATCGAATGTCGTTTCTAAACGTTCAAAGAATTCTTTACTTGTTTGTTCATTTTGTTTCGTTTTTAAAGCAATCCTTGGCAAATTGACAGAAACAGTAAATAAGTTTCCTTTCCCACCACAGACTCTAGCATCAAGAACAGTGGTATCCTCTACAGTTCTTCCACCATCACTAAAGTAGCAAATTTCAGTATTTGGGTCATCATCCATGAGGAACCGTTTATTCTCTTTAAAGTCCAAATTAGCAAAAAGCAAGTTCGATTTTGTCATGGCTAAGTTCAAATAAATTACTCTCAAATCGTAATTTTTATCTTTACTATCAATATTGATTCCTTTCTTTAATTTGAAAAGGTATGTTGGTTCTTGTAGCGTTGTTTCACTTTCTAATTCCAAAAGAGTTGATGTGAATATTCTAGCTTCATTTGTTGTGGCTGTCCCAAACCCAATACTGACTTTTGGAAAATTGAAAGTCTTATCATAAATAGAGTTGAGTTGCACTAAAAATTTTTTAAGTGCCGTTTTTAAGCGTTTTTTCACTTTCGCTCTTGAGAGAACAGACGCTTTTTCAAATCCAATTTTTAAAAGTTCTCCTTGCGGATATAAATCCGATAAGCTTGTAATACTTTCATCTATCTGCAATAGTTTATCGATTTCTTTTTCAATCCGGTCAAGGCCAATAAAAGATTTAAAACCACTATATTCTAAGAATGAATTCAGTTCTTCTTTAAGACATTCTTTATAAGTTGCTAGAAGAAAAGGGCAAACATCATAATCTAATCCTGTGATTTGAATTTGTCCATGAATCGAATTCGCAAGAGATTTAATTAATAACAATAGAAAATCAAAAAAGTCTTCAATATTTTCTAATTTGAGTTCTTCTTGTTGTGATAGATGTACTTTCTCTTTTAAAAGTCTTGTAACATCCAACTCCATACTTTCAAGACTACCAATCGCAAGCGATTCTAAATGGGGTATATATAAAATCCCAGAATCCAATGCTCTTACTACTTTTGTATCTAAAAGATAAGATTTTGTAAAACCAGAGGCAATTGTTTCACCGTAACTGGCCAATCTTTGATTCGGAATCTCTTTTTTAGATGTAATCTCTTCTTGATTATTCATTCCTAAAGCTTCAATCGATTTTAAAAACTTGTGTTGTTGCTTGGTTACAAAACTTTTTCGTGAAGCACTTCTTCGCTCTCGATAAGATTTAAAGGATTCAAAAACATCTTCATAGTTTTTCTTTTTCAACGTTTCTTCAATTCGGTCTTGAATATCTTCGATTTGAATCGTTTTTCGTTGACTATATTCTTTTTCAATCGTTTTTAATACAGCGCTATAAACTTTATTCACATCTTCTTCAAGGTAATGATTTTCAACGCTATCAAATGCCTTTTTGATGGCTATTGCAATTTTTTCTCCTTGAAAATTGGTCCTTTGACCACTTCTTTTCACGACAATCAAAGTGTCAAATAATGTCGATTTATCCATATGATTGACACCTCCTTACTTCTAGGAATATTATACTGAAAAAGTATTGATAAATCAATGAAAAAATAAGACGTTATAAAAAAGTCGCTCAAAAAAACATTTGAAAAACGAAAGCCTAAAATGAAACTAAAAAGCTTTTAAAATAAAGAAATAAACACTAATTGCATACAATAAAATAGAAATGTTTTTTTGATAAAGTTTTTAGTGTCAATTGAATATCGTAAAAAGTTTACAAATAGTAAAAAATTAAAAAAACAACAAAAAAGAGAGATATGATGGAAACATCAAATTTAAAGAGAGGTGTATTTCAATGACAAAAGTAAAGGAGAAAGAAGAAAAGAAAGTAGTAAAAGCTGTTAAAACTAAAACAACCCAAGAAAAAGCTGAGCCTAAAAAGAAAAAATATAATAACCCAAAGATTAACATTATTAAAAAGAATGGAACAAGACAACCATTTGATGGGGAAAAAATTCAAGCAGCAATTGAAAAAAGTGCTGAAAGAGTCATGGTTGATTTAACAGAAGAGGCAAAGGAAGAAGTTGTTAACATTGTAATTGATTTATTAAAAAATCAAACCAGTGATGCTGAAGTAAGTCAAATTCATAATTGTGTAGAGGCAGCCCTTGAACAAGTAAATCCACTTGTTGCCAAAAGTTATCGTGAGTATCGCAATTATAAAAATGATTTCGTTCATATTTTAGATAAAGTATACAAAAAAGCTCAAGCAATTAGCTATATTGGAGATAAAGAAAATTCCAATACAGATAGTGCTTTAGTTTCTACCCAAAGAAGTTTAGTTTATGGAAACTTAAATAAAGAACTTTATAAGAAGTTTTTCTTAACAAAAGCAGAAGTAGAAGCTTGTGATGATGGTTATATTTATGTACATGATATGAGTGCAAGACGAGATACGATGAACTGTTGTCTATGTGATGTTGGAGCTGTAATGAAAGATGGCTTTGAAATGGGCAATCTTTGGTACAACGAACCAAAAACACTTGATACAGCTTATGACGTTATGGGAGATGTTATCATCAATACCGCTGCGATGCAGTATGGTGGCTTCACCGTTCCTGAAGTGGATACGATTTTAACACCTTATGCTAAGAAAAGTTATAACAAATATTATGAAGAATATATGGAAATTACTGGGGGAGAAGAGCCGACCAAAGCAGAAGAATATGCTTGGAAGAAAACTCGTCGTGAATGTGAACAAGGCTATCAAGGTATTGAATATAAATTAAATAGCGTTGGTTCAAGCCGTGGTGATTATCCATTTGTCACTTTCACATTTGGACATGAAGAAGACCCATTTGGTCAAATGATTTCAGAAGTGATTTTACAAACACATATGAAAGGACAAGGAAAACCTGGATTTAGAAAACCAACACTGTTCCCTAAACTTGTCTTCTTATATGACAAGAATCTTCATGGTCGTGGCAAGAAAATGTATCATTTATTTGATACTGCTCTTGATTGTAGTGCCAAAACGATGTATCCGGATTACCTTTCTTTAACAGGAGAAGGATATGTTCCTGAAATGTTCAAGAAGTATGGTAAGATTATTAGCCCAATGGGTTGTCGTGCTTTCCTTTCTCCATGGTATGAACGTGGTGGGATGGAACCTGCTGATGAAAATGATGTTCCAGTCTTCATTGGCCGCTTCAATATTGGTGCTGTTTCTTTGAACTTACCAATGATTCTTGCAAAAGCTAGAGAAGAACAAAAAGATTTCTATGAAGTGCTTGACTATTATCTTGAAATGATTCGTAAAATTCATATTCGTACTTATAATTATTTGGCAAAGAAGAAAGCTTCTATCAGTCCACTTGCTTATTGTGAGGGAGGCTTCTATGGTGGTCACTTAAAGCCAAATGAGTCCATTGAACCATTACTAAAAGCATCTACTGCTTCTTTTGGAATCACAGCTCTTAATGAACTTCAAGAACTTTATAATGGTAAGAGTCTTGTTGAAGATGGTGAATTTGCCCTTGAAGTCATGCGCTATATTAATCAAAAGATTCAAGAATATAAAAAGGAAGATGGTATTCTTTATGCTATCTATGGAACTCCAGCTGAAAGTCTTTGTGGTACACAAGTAGAACAATTTAGAAAGAAATATGGCATTGTCAAAGGTGTTTCTGAGCGTGATTATGTTTCTAACAGCTTCCACTGTGGTGTTTGGGAAGACATTACTGGTATTCAAAAGCAAGACTTAGAAGGACGTTTCTGGGATTTATTTAGAGGTGGCCGAATTCAATATGTTCGTTACAACTTAAATTACAATAAAGAGGCAATGATTACTTATGTAGAACGTGCTATGGAAAAAGGCTTCTATGAGGGTGTTAACTTATCTTTATCTTATTGTAATGTCTGTGGTCATGAAGAACTTGATATGGACGTTTGTACAAAATGTGGTAGTAGCGACTTAACAAAAATCGACCGTATGAATGGTTATCTTTCTTATTCAAGAGTGCATGGTGATACAAGATTGAACGCTGCAAAGATGACTGAAATCGCAGAAAGGAAATCAATGTAATGAAATATCATAATATAACGAAAGCAGATATGTTGAATGGTGAAGGACTTCGTGTTGTCCTTTGGGTGAGTGGTTGTTCTCATCAATGCCCAGGATGTCAAAATGCACTCACTTGGGACCCGGAAGATGGAGTGCCATTTGATGATGATACCATTAAAGAAATCTATGAACAATTAGACCAAGATTGGTGTAGTGGCATCACTCTATCCGGTGGTGACCCACTCTTTCTTGGAAATCGGAAAACTATTCGCGATTTAGTAACGAATATTCGCCAACTGTATCCAACAAAGACGATTTGGTGTTATACAGGATATACTTGGGAAGAATTAATGGGACAAAGAGAACTGGATTCTGACTTAGAAGATATTTTAAAAAATATTGATGTTCTTCTAGAGGGAAGATTTGTCATGAAATTAAAGAATGATAAAATTCATTATGTCGGTAGTATGAATCAAAGAATTATTGATGTACCAAAAAGTTTAAAAGAAGAACAGATTGTTTTATATATTGATAATAGTCAATTTGTAGAAGATAAAGATTTTAAAGAACTTGCAACATGTAGTTGTGGCTTTTAGAAACGAGGAGATTATGCGACAAAGAGGATTTGAAATTGCGAAAGGTTGGGAAGATAAAGATATTCATCTTCCTGTTCGAAAAACGAAACATGCTGCTGGATATGATGTGGAAGCAGCGGAAGACGTTATTATTCCCCCTTTTCAACTGGGACAAAAGCCAGTCTTAATTCCTACAGGGTTAAAAGCTTACTGTGGAGAAGATGAATATTTCATGTTAGTGAACCGAAGTGGTGGTCCTAAAAAAGGCTTTGTAATGTGCAATAGTATTGGGATTGTTGACGCGGATTATTATGGAAATGAAAGCAATGATGGTCACTTCTATTTCCAATACTATAATTTTAAAGATGAAGACCTTGTTATCCACAAGGGAGATGTCATTGGTCAAGTCATTTTTCAAAAGTTCTTAACAGTTGATGATGATGAAGCAGATGGCATTCGTACTGGTGGATTTGGTTCAACAGACAAAAAAAATGATTGAAATGTTGTTCTTCAATCATTTTTTAATGCTTTTTTTATAATCAATGATATCTTCAAGATTACAATCTAAGTAATCGCAAATTCTAGCTAAGACATAAAGGTCTACACGAGTAATTGTGCCTTTGGCAATTCGTTGAATGACTTTAAAATCAGTTTCTATATCACGCATCATCTTATTCTTACTGATGTTCTTTTTGGCTAGAAGCTCTTCTAATTTAAAAGTCATCTCACCTTGACCGATAGAGACTTTTGTAATTTTTCCTTTTTCTTCCATTTTTATCACCTTTATATCTCTAAAATACCAATTTGGCATGCTATTTGACTATTGGCTGAATAACCACTATAATGTTCTTAAGTGAGGTTGTTGAATGCTAGATAAAGTTAGTATGTTCAGAGAATATGTGATTATGCCTATTGAAGAAAAAAGAAATCAGTTACGCAAAGAAATCTTGAAAGAAAATATTTTTTCAAGAAGTCAAAAAATGCGCATATTAAAAAAATATGATGAACTTTTAATTGAAAAATATCAAAAACTAGAAAAGTTAATTGAAGAAGCAAGTGGGGAAAAGTAAAAAAGATATTTACTTTTTTTTAATTGTGTCATATATTCATATATGAACAAGTATTCATATATAAAGGAGAGCCTATGAAAGATGAAGAGATTTATGATTTAGCAGAATTTTTTAAGGTGTTTGCGGATGCAACACGCATTAAAATTATCGCAGCATTATTAGAAAAGGAGCTTTGTGTTTGTGAACTGGCAGAAATTGTAGGAACAACGCAGTCTGCGATTTCTCATCAGTTACGGATTTTGAAACAAAGTCATTTAGTGAAATTTAGAAGAGAAAAAACGTGCCTTTATTATACGCTTAGTGATGCGCATATTCGGGATATCTTTTTGAAAGGACGTGAGCACATTGAAGAAATATGAGTATCATATCAGTGGCCTTGATTGTGCGATGTGTGCTAAAAAAATTGAAGATGGTTTAAAAAGTAAGCAAGCGTTTTCCCATGTTTCTGTGAATTTTGCTCTTGAAAAATTACAGTTTGAAGCGACACGCGAATGGACAAAAGAAGAAATAGAAAAAGAAATTCAAAAAATTGAAGCCGATGTGACTTTAGAAAGGGAAAATCAAGGCCAAGCTTCTTTGTTTCAAAAGGATTTCTTTCGCATTGCTTTAGGATTACTTCTTTTCTTGATAGGCCTTTTTTTACAAACACCTTGGAAAGATGTTTTCCTGATTGCTTCTTATATGACTTTG
>CANQOD010000044.1 GCA_947625395.1 uncultured Bacilli bacterium | reverse complement strand
GGCATCATCAGTCTTTTTTTGGTTGTAGGATATTCAAGTTATGCCCTGTTCACAGTCAAAAAAGAAAATAAAGAAGCCATTCGAATTGTGACAGGAACACTAACAGGAACACTCACTTCAGAAGATAGTGCTTTTCAAGACAATAAACTCACAGTGGATGCGAATACCAAGAAAGAGATTACAATAAAGCTAACCAATAATAATTCTATTCAAGCAAAATTAAATTTCTATTACTTAGATAATATTAGTGAAAAGGTTCATATTAATTATTATAAAGATACACCGAATCGACCACCTACCAAAGAGGGAGTTGTCTTAGAACAAGGCGCCAGTGAAAGTTATCATTTAAGGATTTATAATTTAACAAACTCAAGTATCACAGTTGAATTTAGAAGTGATGGAGGCTTAGCAAATAAAGAGTTAGCATTTCCAAATGATGGTAAAGTTATTGAAGAAATAAAAACAGGAATAGAAACTTTACTTACAAGTTATACAAATACAGAAAATGCAATATTTAATAATGATACAAAAGATAAAATGTTTATTTATCATCATGAACGAGGTGAACAACAAAGTAGATGGGACGATGATGAACTTACTGACTTTAGGTATATAGGAGCTAATCCCAATAATTATGTAACATTTAACAATGAAGATGCTGGCTGGAGAATTATTGGAGTTTTTACAGTAGAAGATGAAAATGGAAAAAAAGAAAAGAAAATTAAAATAATTAAGCAAGATAGTCTTGGACTTAAGGTATGGAATAGTGACAATAACAACGATTGGAGTCAGTCAAGTTTAATGAAAGAAATAAATTCAAATGAAGAAGAAAAAAATCCTCTCAATTTTACAGAAGAAGCCAAAACAATGATATCTAAAATAAAGTGGCCTTTGGGTTCTTCTAATACAGCTATTTTAACTGCTGATGAATTTTATCAAGCTGAAAGAGGAATAAAAGTATATCAAGATAGACCTATATTATGGATAGGAGAAATTGGATTAATGTATCCAAGTGATTATGGATATGCAACAAGTGGAGGAAGTGAAAAAAATAGGCAAGAATGTTTAGCGACAGCATTATATAATATTATAAATATGGGTAATAATTGTATTGATAACAATTGGCTGTATAAGAATGAAAATCAGTGGACGATTTTACCAGATTTTGCCAATTTTAATTATGCTTTTTATAGAGATAATAGTGGCACTATAGGAGGATATGCTATTGTAACAAATAGGGCTTACGCTTATCCAGTTCTTTTTCTTGACTCTTCTTTAGAGATATTTCAAGGAAATGGAACGAAAAAAGACCCATTTATTTTTTTTAAATCATAGATATTACTATTTTCTCTAGTGATATCTATATTCTAATTTTGAAAATACTGTAAGAATTTTTAGAAAAAATGTATG
The DNA here is from genome assembly GCA_947625395.1 of uncultured Bacilli bacterium. Lineage (GTDB taxonomy): Bacteria > Bacillota_I > Bacilli_A > RF39 > UBA660 > CANQVB01. The sequence goes on along the minus strand of CANQOD010000044.1, from coordinate 7,064 downwards.
TACATAGAGAATTTTTGAAAGAACTTGAAAAATAGTTCTTTTTTCTATATAATAAGCGCGAGGTGTCGTAAATGGAAAAGAAAGAAATAAAAGGAAAAAAGAAGAAAGCAGAAGCAACTGTGAAAAAGGAAGTTTCTGAGTTTAAAGATTTTATCTCACGTGGGAATGTGATTGATATGGCTGTTGGTGTCATTATAGGTGGTGCTTTTGGAAAAATCGTCACCAGTTTAGTCAGTGATGTTTTAATGCCACTAGTAGGTATTTTTTTAGGAGGACTTGATTTTAGTCGTTTGTCTATTCAAATTAATGATGCAACGATTGCGTATGGTGCCTTTATTCAATCGATTGTTGATTTTTTAATTATTGCGATTTGTATCTTTATTATGATTAAGTTATTTACCGCTTTTAAGAAAAAGAGTCAAGAAGAACAGGTAGCGGAAAGCCCAGTGAAAAGTGATGAAGTCATTTTACTAGAAGAGATTAGAGATTTATTGAAAAAGAAAAAGTAAGCAAAGAATTGGAAGTGGATTCATGCAGTGGAAAATTGGAAATGTGACCATTAAGAATCAAGTTGTGCTTGCGCCAATGGCTGGTGTTTGCAATAGTGCTTTTCGGAAAATCATCAAAGAAATGGGCTGTGGCTTACTGTATGCAGAAATGGTTAGTGATAAGGCAATTGCTTATGACAATGAGAAAACACTTGATATGCTTTATATGGAAGAAATGGAACGCCCTATTGCGCAACAAATTTTTGGAAGTGATGTTTCCTCTTTTGTACTCGCAGCGAAAAAAGTATATGAGAAAATGAAACCTGATATCATTGATATCAATATGGGATGTCCTGTTCCAAAAGTTGCCCTCCGGTCCCAAGCAGGTAGTGCACTATTAAAAAATCCATCGAAAGTTTATGAGATTGTGTCCCAAGTTGTCAAAGCTGTTCCGATTCCTGTTACGGTTAAAATTCGCAGTGGCTGGGACCAAAATTCTATCAATGCGGTTCAAATCGCTAAAGTGTGTGAAGAAGCTGGGGCGGCTGCAATTTGTGTTCACCCTAGGACAAGAAGTCAAGGGTATCAAGGAAAAGCAGATTGGCAACTGATTCGGCAAGTTAAAGAGGCTGTTTCAATTCCTGTCATTGGAAATGGTGATATCACAACGCCACAGCTTGCAAAACAAATGCTTGATGAAACGAAGTGTGATGCGGTGATGATTGGAAGAGGGGTTCTTGGAAATCCGTGGCTCGTGAAAGATACCATTGCCTATTTAGAAAAGGGGACCTTGCCAAGAGAAAGAAGCAAAAGCGAAAAAATAGATATGTGTCTTCATCATTTGATGTATTTAAGTCAACTCAAAGATGAACATCGTGCAGTTTTAGAAATTCGTAGTCATGTTGCGTGGTATCTAAAAGGGATTCCAGGTGGTGCTATGATTAAGAATAAAATATTTCAAAGTCAGAGTCTTTATGATATAATGCAGATATTAAAGGAATTTAAGGAGGAATAAAAAATGAAAGCAAGTTTTAGTAGTCGTGTTTTTGCCTATTTAATTGATATATTTTTAATATCGATTGTTGCGGGACTGATTTCTATGGTCATTCCACAAGATAAAAATTTAGAAAAGTTGTATAAAGAGCAAGATGCAATTATGGAAAACTACGTAGAGGGAAAAATAAATATGCAAACTTATACCAATCAAATTTTTGATTTGAATTATGACATTTCTAAGAAGACAGCACTCCTTTCAATTGTCCAAATCTTTTTATCCATTCTTTATTTTTGTGTTTTTCAGTTCTATCAAAATGGGCAAACGATTGGGAAACGCCTGTTACGTATCAAAGTACAGAAACAGAATCACTCTAAATTGACAATGAATGATTTGGTTATTCGTTCTTCTATTATCAATTCGATTCTTTTAAATATTTTAACGACAGCCTTGGCTTTATTGGCAAGTAAAGATATTTATATTGGCGGAAGTTTAGTTTTAGAAAGTATTGAGTATATTTTTGTAATGATTAGTGTGATTTTAATTGCTTTTTCAAAAGAAAAAGAAGGACTTCATGATAAACTTTTGAAAACAGAAGTTGTTCGTGTTGAAAATACAGTCAAAGAAGTGGAGGATGCAAAATGCGAGAGTTAACAGAACAAGAAATTGTACGACGTGAAAAAGTAGAAAAAATAAGAGAAACAAGAAATCCATATCCTGAGCGATATGAAGTTACACATAGTCTTGAAGAGGCAGCACAGTTGCCAGACGAAACAAAGGATGTTTCCGTTGCAGGAAGAATTGTTTTCCTAAGAAAAATGGGCAAGATGAGCTTTTTAAGACTAAGAGATATTGATGGAGATTTACAAATTTCAGTGAAAATTGATTTGATTGGAGAAGAAGAATATGCTTTCTTCAAAAGCAATATCGATGTTGGGGATTTTATTGGTGCAACTGGAGAAATTTTTACGACGCAAACAGGAGAAAAGACTCTGCGTGCTAATCAAATTACTTTTTTAGGAAAAGCACTTCGTCCACTGCCTGAAAAATTTCATGGGTTACAAGACCCCGAATTGTGTTATCGAAATCGGTATGTCGATATGATTATGAATGAGGATACACGTCGTCGCTTTAAAATTCGTATGAAATTTATTAAAGAGCTTCGTGCCTATTTGGACCAGTTAGGATATTATGAAATTGAAACACCAATTTTAAATAGTAAAGCAAGTGGAGCCGTTGCTCGACCTTTTGTTGCACATCATAATGCACTCGACTTAGATGTTTACTTAAGAATTGCTCCGGAAACATATATGAAAAGGGCAGTTATTGCGGGAATGCCTAAAGTTTATGAAATTGCGAGATGCTTTAGAAACGAGGGCATTGACGCTACACACTTACAAGATTTTACAATGATTGAATGTTATCAAGCTTATTTTAACTATAAGGACAATATGAAATTGATTCAAGATATGTTACAAACAATTATTCAAAATATCTTTGGAACACTGACGATTACCGTTGGTGATAAAGAAATTGATATGAGTGGTAATTGGAAAGCTGTATCCTTTAGAGAATTGATTTTAAAATATGCGAATATTGATATTGAAGTTGAAAATACCAAAGAAAAATTGTTAGATAAAATTAAACAAGAACATATTGAACTTGATAGTGATACGCCAATTGATAAGTTGGGATATGGAAATTTAGTAGATTATCTTTATAAAAAAGTGGCACGACCTCATATTGTAGAACCTATCTATTTAACTGAACATCCAATTAGTTTGTCACCACTTGCTAGGGCCAATGATGAACGACCTGAAATTACGGACCGCTTTCAGTTAGTTGTGAATGGTGCTGAAATCGTCAATGGCTTTAGTGAACTTGTTGACCCTCAAGAACAAGAACGTCGTCTTCTTGAACAAGCGCAATTAAAAGCAGAAGGAGACGAAGAAGCCATGGAAATGGACTATGATTATGTTCATGCGATGGAATACGGAATGCCACCTATTTCAGGCTGGGGGATGGGCATTGACCGTGTGATTCAATTACTCACAGGAAGTGAAAATATTAAAGACGTTGTTATGTTCCCATTAATGCGACCTAACGACGAAAAATAGTTGATGATGACTCTAGAAGTAGAAGGGAGGATAAAATGAAGCATTTTAAATACTTTTTGTTCGCCCTTTTTCTATTGTTGTTCAATGGGATTCCTGTTCAAGCTGAAACAGTTTCTATTCCAAAGGTCAATATTATTGGGGATATCTCTGCCATGCTTTCGAAAAAGGATATTCGAAAAGTAGAAATTGAGTATCAAGATGACCAACAGCAATTTAAAGTCTATGCTGAAATAAAAGTACAAGGAACTGGTAGTCTTGCGTATGAGAAGAAAAACTATACAATCAACTTATATCAAGATGATACGTATAAAAAGAAAAAGGCTGTTGATGTTGGCTTTGGGAAAGCAGATGTCTATTGTTTAAAAGCCAATTGGATTGATAAAACGCATGCGAGAAATATTGTCACTGCAAGAATTGCAGCAGATATACAGAAAAAATATCATGTCCTTGAAGATACGCCACACTATGGAACAATTGATGGCTTTCCTGTGGAAATTTATAATAATGATGAATTCTTAGGGCTTTATACTTGGAATATTCCTAAAGCGCCTTGGTTATTCAACATGGATGAAGACAATCAAAATCATCTTGCTTTCGTAGGAGATACTTGGGATAAAGACGTGCTTTTTTACGAAACAACAAAGCTAGAAAATGAACACTGGGAACTAGAAGTTGGAGAACTGAATCAAAGTGCAATTCAAAAATTAAACAAATTACTGCAATTTGTTAAGGATAGTTCTGACCAGGAATTTCAAGCTAATATTCAAAACTATGTGGACTTTGATTCGCTATTAAACTATTACGTTTTATGTGAGTATGCATATTTATATGATAATATTGGGAAAAATTTATTATTAGGAACGTATGATGGAAAAAAATGGTTTCTTTCCCTTTATGATTTGGATTCATCATTTGGCTTGCATTTTTATGGCACGTCGTTGATGCTTCCATATACAGATTTAATTATTGAATATCCCAATGTGAATTATCTTTTTAAGCGTTTGGTGAAAAATTTTCCAAATGAAGTGGCTAATCGTTATTTTCAATTGCGAAAAACAATTTTGACAAAAGACGAGGTGATGAAGAAGTTTTATGCATTCGCAGATACGATTCCTTCGACTAGTTTTGAATTAGAAAATCAAAGATGGGAAAATATTCCAGGCTATGATTATACACAGATTGAGGAATTTTTGGATGTGCGGACTCCTGTGCTTGACCAATATATGCACGATTTGTATACAGGAGATTTAGTTGTTTCGATTCAATATCAGAAAAATACAGATGGAAGTATGACTGCTAAACTAGTATCTAATAGAGAGGACATTCAAGTTTTAAACAATCAAGGAAAAAAGGAATATCGATTTGAAAAAACAGGTTCTTTTGTGTTTGAATATCAAGATAGTACAGGTAAAAAGGGAACCATCGAAGCAAAAGTCACTTGGTGGCGACGGATATCTATTCTTCCACTGCTTCTTGGAGTCGTTCTTGTTTTGGGTGGCGTTGTGATGTTCTATCAAGCTTTCCTCCGCGATAAGAAAAAGAAAAAAGCTGTGGTAAACAAGAAAAAGACAACTTTAAATAGAAGAAGAAGTATTTCAAATAAAAGGAAAAGATAAAATTCAATTTCCTTTTCATCAAATTTTCACTAAAAAAATGGGCTAAATTGTTGTAAAATATAGGAATTGAAAGTATAATGAAGATGAAAGGAGAAGGAAAATGAAAAAACATAATGCATTCAAAGTAATACTAATTACGCTTGCTGCATTCTTATTACTTACCTGGATTATACCATCTGCGATTTTTCAATCAACTTATCAAGAACAGGGACAAATCCAAATGGGATTATTTGATATTTTATCATATCAAACAACAGCCTTATCTTATTTTGGACAACTTTCATTGTTCATTCTAATCATTGGTGGTTTCTATGGTATTGTGAATAAGACGGGTGTCTATCGTAAATTGTTAGATGCAATTGCTAAGAAATTTAAAGGAAAAGAATGGTTAGCTCTTACGATTATTATGGTTCTATTTGCAGTTCTTACATCTGTTTGTGGATTGGAGTTAGGACTATTAATTTTCTTCCCATTTGTATTTTCTTTAGTTTTAATGCTCGGCTACAGTAAATTAGCAGCTGTTGCAGTTACTGTTGGTTCTACACTTGTAGGAGTTATGGGTAGCACTTTCGCATCATCAACTGCGGTGACTCTTGCACAATATTTATCAACGAAAGTATTTGATGATATTTGGGCAAAAGTGATTATTCTAGTAATAGGATTAGCTATTTTAATTCTAAATGTTGTGAAGTTTGGCAAGAAAGAAAACAAAAAAGCTGAGGCAGATAAAGATGAATATATTCCTGTTGCCACAAGAGGAAAAATGACAAAGGTATGGCCTTTAGTTGTTGTGCTGGATGTTGTTTTACTCATTATGATTTTGAGTTTTATTTCTTGGGGAGATGCGTTTGAATTAACGATTTTTCAAGATGCAAAAGATGCTGTAGTAGGATTTAAACTATTTGACTTTGAAATCTTTGGAAAATTACTAGGAACCATCAACGCCTTTGGACTTTGGTCTATTGGAGAACTTTGTACTGTACTTTTTGTAGCTATGATTGCACTTAAATTTATTTATAAAATTAAGTTTAACGATGCAATTGATGCATTTGTCGCAGGTGCAAAGAAAGCATTATTACCTGCTGTCTTAGTCATTTTGATTTATAGTGGATTAGTTATCACAACTTATCACCCATTCCAGTTGACGATTTATAAATTCATTTTAGGAATGACAAAAGGATTCAATGTATTTACAGTAGGACTTGTTGGATTACTTGCTGGATTCTTCAACGTAGACCCAACTTATGCTTTTCAAAGCGTTATTCCGTATTTAACATCCCTAGTCACAAATACAAAATTTTATCCTTTAATTGCAGTTATGTTCCAATCTTTATATGCAACAATCATGTTGGTTGCTCCAACTTCTGTAGTACTCATGATTTCACTTGCATATTTAAAGGTACCTTACAAAGATTGGATAAAGTATATTTGGAAATTATTGCTTGAGATTTTAGTTGTTCTCTTCATTATTTTCACAGTACTAATGTTAATGATATAATTTGGAAAGAAGTCACATAAAGGCTTCTTTTTTTTTGTTGGAAAACGATATGCTGAAATAGAATAAATCGGGGGGGGTAGTTTTAGAAGATATAATGACATCAGAATGAGGGTGTCATGAATGAAAGAGTGGATAAAAGAACATAAAAAAGTACTAGGAATTCTAGTTCTTTTTGTTGTTCTATTGATAGGAATTAGTTATGCTTGGTTAAGATTAACTGTGATAGGAAAGGAAACTGTAAGTATCACGGGAAAAAATCTTAATATTGTATTAGAAGAAACAAATGGAAGCCTAGAAATAGAAGAAGCAGTGCCTATAGAAGATAATGATGGAAGAAAAGGAAAAGAATTT
>CANQOD010000043.1 GCA_947625395.1 uncultured Bacilli bacterium | reverse complement strand
GTCTTTTTTGGATAAATAGGAATCAATTACTTTTAAAAAATAGTCTTTTTCTTTAGCAACTAATTTTAATCTTGCTACGGTCATATCACAAAGGGCCCAATTGTCAATTTTTGGAAGAAATGTATCTAATGCTTGTTTTAGGATTTCTTTCTCTGTTATTTTGCCCAGGAGGAACCCTTGCATCAGTACTTCTTCATACGTTTTATCTAAAGCGACTTTTAAATAGGAAAGTACATCTTCACGAGCAATAGCGGTTGCCATTTTCTGTAAATTTGGAGTCCGAATTCCCAGCATCGGATAGTTTGTTTGAATGATTTTTTGGGAAAACAAACGATAATTTTCATCTGTTTTTTGAAGTGCTTCTTTCCAAAAAACTCGATATTTCTCTTTGGTCCACATGTTGCCACCTTAGGAAGAAAAAATTTGATCGATTTTTTCTTTGATAATCGCTTTGGTAAATGGCTTTGCAACATAGTCAGTAAATCCAGCTTCTAAGTAGCGTTCTTTTGCTCCTGATACGGCATCAGCAGTCAGAGCAATGACGGGTGTTTGAAAGCCGACGATTTTTTTTAGTTCCTGCATGGTCATTTCCCCGCTCATTTCTGGCATCATAATATCCATTAAGATAAGGTCATATTTTTCGCCATGAGCAATTTTTTCAAGTGCCTCTTTTCCACTATAGCATTCATCTAATACAAATTGAAAATCTTTTAAAGCTACTTTGGCAACTTTAATATTCAATTGATTGTCGTCAACGATTAAAACACGTTTACCTTGATAATTGTTTTCAACTTCTAAGACTTCAACTGATTCTGACTGTACAGGAGAAGTTGTTGGCGTAGGATTCACGAGTTGGCTAATCTTTTGAGGAATCTGCACCATAAAGATGGAACCTTTTCCATATTGACTTTGAACGTTAATCGTACCACCCATCATTTCTACTAATTTTTTTGTGATAGCAAGTCCTAATCCAGTTCCCTCAGTAGTTGTTGTTTTTTCAACGCCTAATCGCTCAAACTTATCAAATAATTTGGTAATATTTTCCGCTTTAATTCCCTTTCCTGTATCTTGACAAGTTAGAATTAACAAACAGCGATTTCCTTGATTGATACAACGAGCATTGAACGTAATACTTCCTTGGTCAGTATATTTAATTGCATTGGTTAATAGATTGTTGACAATTTGCTTGATATGAATTTTATCCCCCAATAATTCGTATGGAATATCTTCTGCGATGTGAATATTATATTCGATGGGCTTTTCCCCAATACGCGTGCCATCAATCTTGGCTAGTTCAGTGATTTCTTCCTTAAAATGATAAGGTACTTCCGTGACTTCCATTTTATTGCTTTCAATTTTATTGATATCCAAAATATTTCCAACAATTTCCAATAAAGTATGAGAAGCGGAAACAATATCTTTTGCTTCATCGGCAATTTCAGCTGGCAAATCCTCATGACTAGCAATATCTTCTGAAAGACCAACAATCGCATTCAAAGGAGTTCTAATTTCGTGGGACATACTTGATAAGAAATCGCTTTTCGCATGATTGGCTTTTTCCGCAGTTTCTCTTGCAATATTTAATTGTTGAATCATTTTGATATCAGGATTTTCAATAGTAAAATACATCAGAGCAGTGATAAAACTTAGCCCACTATTTACCAATAACAAAGATGGATTGATTTTTTGAATAGTCACAATGATAATAAATAAAATAACAAAAAAGATAATTGGATAGTATTTTTTCTCTTTTAATTGTTTAAAATGTTTCATTAAAAACAAAATTGTAATAAATAATGCAGTTCCTACAATCGTAAATACAAAATTAACACTTGGTCCATAAGAATACTTTTCTGTTGGAGTATTATGAAAGTAAATTGGTAATAACATAATAATCAAAATACAAAAAAAGTAAAATCCCGCACAAACGATGGGTAATTTTTTTGGTTGATTTGTCTTTTCAGATATTTCTTTTGCTCTAGAAATGATATAAATATATACTAAAAAGATAAATACCCAACTAAAACAACAGACTAAATATACTTTTAACATAATATCATATAATACTGCATATTTAGCAGATGGTATAATCATCAAAGAAATCTCAGAAACTAATGATAATAATGATACTAGAATTACATATTGATACACTTTATTTTCTAAAGTTTTTATTCTTGGCTTGGAAAAATAGACAACTGCAATAAGAATTGTATAAAATAATGCAGCAATAGATAAATATATTGTACTCATAAAATCACCCTCTTATTATAAGTTTACTACAAAATAAAAAGGGTTTCAAACTAGAATCCCTTTTTTTTGACAAATAAATGCGCAGCATTTTGCTTCATGACATATTCTTTTCCGTAAGCCTCTAATTTTTTAAAATCCTGTTTATTATTACTTGTATAAGGCATTGTATCTAAATTGATATAGTATCTTGGAACTGCTTTGTCTTTTAATTGTTCTTTACATAAATCTTTTACTTGTTCAACTACAGCATTTTCTTCTGACTTAAATGCATCCTTTACAACAGTAAATAGCATTGCAACTTCTCCATTTTCTTTATCTGGAACAGCAACAGCAACAGCTTCTTTAATAGCACTATGTTGTTGAGCAACTTCTTCAATTTGACTTGCAGCAATCTTAAAAGCCCCCACTGTTATAACTCTGCTTAAGCGTCCTGTTAAAGATAAATATCCTTCGTTATCCATAATGCCTAAATCTCCTGAATGAATCCAAACACTACCGTCAGAATGTGTTTTTTTAACTTGATTTGTCTTTTCTGCATCACCTTCATAACGTAAGAAAGCGGCATCTGATTTAGTACAAACTTCTCCTTGTTCCCCAAACTTTTTTTCTTCCATTGTATCTGGGTCAAATATTGAAGTTACATCACCATACATAGGAATTCCAACAGTTCCTGGTTTATTCGCTTGTAATGGATTAACATATGCGGCTCCTAAGACTTCATTATTACCAGCTCCATTTAAAATTGGGGCTTGGCATCCTAAAGTTGCAAAAGCTTTTTGATAGTTGATAATCTCAGTTTTATCAATTCTATCTCCCCCACTAATCAAAGCTTTTGGTCTAGACATATCATAGATTTCATTCAGATGGGCATTGACATAGCGATAATGAAGAGGAACACCAAATACCGTATCATATTGTTGATTATATTTTATTAAAATATCTTCGTCTAGCTTCGGCGTCATCAACACTTCCATTCCGTATGCAAGACCAACTCCTAAAGTATTAATTAACCCATATCCTACCCATGCTGGAGCAGTTTTTAACATAACGTCACCTGGATAGAGTGGTAAATCAGTATATGTAAATTTACGAATTGAATTATTGATTGTAAAATCTGTATGAACGATTGTCTTAGGTTTTCCTGTTGTTCCACTAGATTGTACTTCTAAAACAGGTCTATCTTTATCATATCCTACAGAAAGTTGTGTTCCTTTTTTACCCGTTTTTAAGAAATCATTAAACTTGATATAAAGAGGGTCATTTGGAATAGGAGGTAATGGATTTTTTCCATTTTCTTTTCCCAAATTTATCATTTGCTTAATTCCTTTCATAGATGTACGAGCAATTTTAAATGGTCTCATTTGCTGACTTGGTTCTGGAACAATTACCCGTTTCACATCAGTATGATGGATAATCTTATTTAATTCTGGTAATACTACTGGGAATGCAACTACATATTTACAATCACCATTATTAATGGCTTCTTCTAATTCAGAAGCAGATAAAGTAATATCTACCCAGCGTGATATTGCCCCCATTTTATTTAAGGCCATTAAGCATAATGGTTCTTCTAATCCACTTACTGTTGCAATCAAAACTCTGTCATTTTCTTTTAACCCATCTTTTTGAAAGGCATCAATCAATTGGTCCCTCAATAAGAACAACTCATTATAGGTCCATTGATTCCCTTGAATTCCCATAAAATTAATGGCATTATACTCTAAGTTTTTACAGTTTGATTTTTCTACCAAAGTATTAAATTTTTGATGAACATCAAAATCACGTAAAGCTTCTTTTCTATAAAATTTTTTCCATGGTTGGGCAAGAGACGGAAAAGAAGAAAGCTCACTTTCATTTATATTTAACATTTTATATCACCTCTAATGATTTTATCCTACTCTTTTTTTTGATACGTGTCAAATAAAAGCGTCAAATCATTCACTTCTGTTTTTTAATGAATGAAAAACGTCTTTTCCAATAGGTGTTCCTTATTATAATAGAAGATAATCAAATTTATCCAATTTGTCAAAAATACTTATTATATATTATATAAAAAAGCCTAAAAACGAGGCTTTCCTTTACTGTAATGATTTTGTCTTCTGATAAGTGTACGTATCTTGAGGTTCTTCAAAAGCTTGTGACATCATTCCTGTAACAGTCACATCTTTGTTGAGTGACATGCTTAAAAGATGCAGGAGGTCTTCCTTTTTCTTAAGCCATAAAGAACCATAATGCTTTTTACAAGAACGTTGCAGTTGAAGAGAGTGGTATCCATTTATGATACCATAACTTGTACTAAGAAGAAAACCTGGAGCATAAAGGATTGTTCCTGATTGGTCCGTACTTAAAAAATAAGCAAAGATAGGTGCAGCAATCAATCCAATTCCAGCTTTTAATTTCATATTACTTAATTGTTCTTTGTTTTTCATACATAAAACGATTTTATCCGTATCCAACTTGTTTTCACCCCTTTTTCAATAAGTGCATTTATTATATCAAAAAAGAAACTTTTGTCAATGAAAATAAAAAAAACATTTCTTAAAAAAGAACTGCACAAAAAAGAAAGAGAGATTTACTCTCTTAATTCACGGCGCCAATTGAAATTGTTTTTTCCACAAAAGCTTTCACACTTTCTTTATCAAACGGCTTGTTTAACATATCGATAATTGGGTATGTAAAAGCACGGTCAATTGTTTCTTTATCATCAGAACCTGAAATAATCGAAACTGGAATCTTTTTAAACAAATCATAATACTGAAAATATTCAAGAACTTGAAAGCCATCTAAGTTTGGCATATTAAGGTCAAGGAGCAAAGCAACAATATCATTGGAACGAGCATTCACTAAATCGAGAACTTCTTTTCCATCATTGGCAAGTAGAACTTCGTATTGATTTTGAAAGATATCCGAAATAAAAGCTCTAATAATATTGGAGTCATCCGCAACGAGAATGGCTTTTTTAGGGGCTGTACTCTCACTTGTTGGCGTCTGTCCTCCACTTCCTATTCCTAAATACGTTTTTCCTACTTGCATGATTCGATTGGCTTCTTGAATCAATTGATTAAATGAAGCATTTACAGCTTCAATATTTCTACTTTTGCTGGCCATTTCATGTTGATAAGCTAAATCTGCTAAAGTATTAAAACCTAAATATTTAGAATCGCTTTTTAAGGCATGGACCTCAATGGCATAATTTTCCATATCCAATGCATTTTTATAAGTCATTATCTTTTGCATTCTTTCATTATAAGAATTTAAAAATTCTTGTAGAATGGAATTATACATTTGAATATCTCCAAGCAATTCAATTCCATGTGCTACATCGACTCCATTTTGTACTAAAAAGTTTGTATCTTTCATTTTTCCACCTTCTCTTATTTTCATTATAACAAATTCAGATAATGAAATAAAGAAGTTTTATGAACAAATTCAAAAGATATTTTTTTAAGCATCATTCCTCTTTGATTTTCAAATTACTTTCCTTTATTCGTAAAATAAAAAGAGAGGAAATTTCCATCTCTATTGTGCAAAAGGATTTCAAATGTTGAATTTCAAGTCACTTTATTTTTCTTGAACTTTTTTTAAATCATATATTTTATCAACTGTATCACAAACATTTTGTGAATGAGTTACTATAATCACGCATTTATTTTCTTCATGTGCTAACTTTTTAAATATATCTAAAATTTCCGTTTCTGTTTGCTTATCAAGATTGCCAGTTGGTTCATCGGCAATTATCATTTTAGGATTGTAAGATAAGCTTCTTGCGATAGCAACTCTCTGCTGCTCTCCACCTGATAATCGCAATACTTTCCGATTCGCATAACTTGCTTTTAAACCTACTTTTTCCATCAGCTCAATGGCTTTTTCTTTTTTATTTTTTATTTTTAAGCCATTTGCGTCCATAGAAAGAATGATATTTTCAACTGCTGTCATAAAGGGAAGCAAATTATAACTTTGAAAGACAATCCCTATATCACTATTTCGATACTGATCTAAGTTCATCTCTTTTAAGCTTTTACCATCAAATAGAATTTCACCTTCAGTACATTTTTCAAGACCACTGATAAGGGATAAAAGCGTTGTTTTCCCTGTTCCACTTCGACCTCTTATCGCATATAGCTTTCCACTTTCAAAATCAAAGCTAACATTTTTCAAAGCATAGTCATCTTCTTCCGCATCACTATATCGATAACTTGCATTTCGAATGCTTAAAATAATGTTTTTTAAAGAAGGATTTTTTTCTTTTACTTCTTGTTTTTCTTTGTATTCTTTCTTCTCTTTACTTCTGTTCTTTTTCTCCTTTTGTGAACTGTTTTGTTCAAGATTTTCTTCTTTTAAAACATCATTCTTCGTCTTCTCATTTTCCATTTTTTAAGACCTCTCTTTCAATATTGTAAGTGGTGAAAATCTTTGAATACTAATCATTGAAGCAATGGAACTAACGAATACGAGGGAAAGCCCAATACTAAGTAATTCGACTAAAACTTTCATATCTACGACGGCATCAATCGAATCATAGGCTTGAACAACAGGCATTCCTTTACCATGCATAGCTCCTCTTTCACTACCATGATTCATTCCACCAAAGTTTTTATTTATCTCTTCTGTCTTTTCAGTACTATTGCTGATTTCATTTGCAAGTAATGAGTTACTTACTCCCTTAGAACTGATTGCACCAACTCCTGCACCTAAGGTAAGAGCAACCACTGAAACAATGACAAGTTCTGATACAAATTGCATTGTTAATTTTAATTTACTAATACCAATGGTTCTTAAAACACCAATTTCATATTTTCGTTCACGAATATTAATCATATTGATTACAAATAAGACAATTCCACCAATAATCAGTGTAATCACTAAGAAAGTTGTTGAAAATGATGAAATGTTTTTTACACTTGAAACGCCACTTTCAGCAAGTTCTTCATTCGTTTGTAAGATAAAGTTTTCATCTAATCCCTTTTCATAAAATTCCTCTTGCAGTTTCTCTACATTTTCATAAGAATCTATCATAAAAGTAGGATAAATAGAAGCTTTTAAGTTTTCATTTTCGTTTGTAAGCTTAACAACTGCATCACTATTGGTTATGATTGTATTTACTGAATTAGAAAACATCGATATTGGTTCTTGCGTATCTTCTTCATTTTCTTTAAAAATACCAATGATTTCAAACTCATAAACATGTCCATCTTCATCTTCTAGTTTTATTTTGTCATTTAGTTTTAACTGATTATAACTAGCAAGTTCTTCATTGATAAACACATAATTACCATTAAATGCAATGTCCCAAGCATTCTCAGTAATTTCACTCATCGTATAAGTACCACTAATAAATTCACTCATTGCATCCTCTGAACTATAACCTGTTAAAGTAAAATCAGTAGATGACATATTATTTCCTTTTCCATGACCGAAGCCATTTGGCATATCGCTATTTGATTCAATTTCTGCTTTTTCTATACTATTTCCATTTAGTCCAACACCATAGGTATAATAATAACTTTCTATATATTGACTATCTGCGAATTGAATCACATCATCAATGGTATAACTTGCAATATTCTCAAACTTTTCTCTTGCATTTTCTCTTCCCTCTTCTTGAGATGGGTCAAAGCCTTTCATCATGTTTTCTCTGTTAAAGCCAATTGTGACTTCTTTGTCATAAGCACTTTTATAGGAATCTATTAAATCTACTGCTGTATTTTTAATTGCAAGTGTTATCGTGCAAGCACAAGCAATAATGAAAATAATGATTCCTATTAAAATATTCCTCCCCTTATTTCTTTTGATTGAAATCCATGCATTTTTAAATATAAACATCTTTTTTCTCCTTTAAAACAATCTCATTTTATGATGAAAATATTAAAAAAACATTAAAAAAGTGTGTTGTTTTCGATTTTTTTTCTAAACTGTTTTTTTCTAGTTGGTCGTACTTTCTATCTCCCTTTTCTATTAGGAATTTTGCAAATGTTTAACTATGGATAATATCAACAAGATATAGAACTAAAATGCCACAATAACTACATAAATAAGAGATAGGATGAATTAAATTCTTTCATTTTTTGTATATTTCTTGACGATGTTCTTTAGATGAAATCTAATGTATTAGGTATCATTATAACAATAAGTCTTTCAAATATATGGTTATCAATATATCCGATATAGATTGGAACTTGCATTGAAATCAAGTATTGAATGATGGAGGAAAACTAAAAAAAAAGAATTGTTTTATGTCATCTTCTAGGCAATGAAAAAAGCCCATAACATATGTTATGAACCTATATTTTTAAATCGCAAAGGTGCGATTTTT
>CANQOD010000042.1 GCA_947625395.1 uncultured Bacilli bacterium | reverse complement strand
TCTTGTCGATAAAGTTTTGTTGTTAAAGGCATTCTCGTTCCCTTTTGATATTCTTTTAAGTAAATTTCTAAACTTCCATTCTTTTCAAAATGATAACTAAAAATAGATTCTTTTGTATCACGAACAAACAAACGTTGTGCGAAATAAAAATGCATTGCAATTTTCTCATGCGTGAAAAAGAAGAGCTCATTTTCTTTTCGGATGCCAAAAACTTCTTCCTCGATGGTTTCCTTTTCATATTGTAATCGCATTTTGACTTTCACTTTCATAGGAATCTCCTTTTTTTTCTACCCCGAATTATACCATAGTTTAAAGAAAAACTATACATAAATTATGATTTTTAAGTCGATACTACAAAAAGGAGGCATCCAAATGAAATTGATAAGAAAACTCTTAAAATGGACTGGCATTTTATTTCTTTTATTTATTTTAATCAATATGGGCGTTTATACGTATGCCAAAATAACACCTCCATTACAAATCAAAAGCGCCAATAGTTTTATGTTGTTTGATAACAAGAACAACGTATTCTTTCAAGGAAGTGGCTCAAGAGAATGGATTTCTTTAAAAGAGATTTCCAAAAATGTGATTACCGCAACGATTGCGACTGAAGACCAGCACTTTTACTTGCATAAAGGATTTGATTTTCCAAGAATTATCAGTGCAGGTGTAACCAATATTCTTTCTCGAAGCAAAAGTCAAGGAGCCAGTACAATTTCTCAACAATATGCCAAAAATCTTTTTTTAGACTTTGATAAAACCTGGAAACGAAAATGGGATGAAATGTGGTATACCATTGAGCTAGAAGCCGATTATAGTAAAGATGAAATCTTAGAGGGGTATTTAAACACCATTAACTATGGGCACGGAATGTACGGGATTGAAAATGCCAGTCAATTCTATTTTGGAAAAAGTGCAAGTGAGTTGGATTTAGCGGAAAGTGCAATGTTAGTAGGCATTCCAAAATCTCCCAGTCATTATTCCCCCATTACGAATTTAGAAAATGCAAAGAAGCGGCAAAAATATGTACTAAAAGCAATGCGTTCTCAGAAAAAAATTACAGAAGAAGCGTATCAAGAAGCAATCGACGAGGAACTGACTTATGTGGGCGAAAAAAAATCGCAAAATCTATCGACCATCATGTACTATCAAGATGCGGTGATGAAAGAACTTCAAACTATCAAAGAAATTCCCTCTACTTTTTTAGAAACAGGAGGCCTTAAAATTTATACGAATCTAGATTTAGAGGAACAAACAAAATTAGAAAACACGATTCAAACTGTCATTCCAAAAGAGTCAACCATTGAAACAGCAACAATTGTCATGAATCCAAATAATGGAAAAGTACTCGCTTTAGTAGGAGGTCGAGATTACAATCGTTCTCCATATAATCGAGCCATTGATGCCAAAAGGCAAGTTGGCTCCACCATGAAGCCTTATCTTTATTATGCAGCACTTGAAAATGGCTTTACTGCTTCCAGTACTTTTACGAGTGAGAAGACAACCTTTACCTATGAAAAAAACAAAACTTATTCGCCACAAAATAATAATGAAACTTATGGAAATAAGCCCATTTCTATGGCAACAGCAATCGCTTATAGTGAAAATATTTATGCCGTTAAAACACATACTTTTCTAGGGTATGATACGCTCATCAATATGGCAAGACGGGTAGGCATCACTTCCGACTTACAAGCAGTACCATCCCTTGCACTTGGAACCAGCGAAATTAGTATGTTAGAAATGGTAACGGGGTATTCTTGCTTTGCGAACCTTGGCTATAAAGTAACACCCCATTTTATTGAACGAATTGAAGATAGTGAAGGCAATATCTTGTATCAAGCAAAGGAAGAACGAGAACTTGTCCTCAATCCCAATTTAACTTTCATCCTCAATAATTTACTCACCGCAACCTATGACAGTGCCTATATTGATTATAATTATCCAACAGCAATCAGCATTGCTTCTAAATTGACGCACCAATATGCATTAAAATCCGGAACGACCAATACAGATACTTGGTACATTGGATATAATCACGATGTCATTACAGCAACCTGGTGTGGCTACGACCAAAATCAAGATGTTGTATCGAGTGAATATAAATATGCACGGGATATTTGGTTACAAACGATTGAGGGCTATATGGATGGAAAGGAAGATGTCTGGTATGAGAAGCCGGATGGCGTTTCGGCAACATTCGTTGAGCCAATTTCAGGTAGACTTGCAACGGAACAAGATGAAAAGAAAAAAATGGTCTATTTTCTAAAAGGAACAGAACCTTTAGAAACAACCACCGTTTTTGATGAACTCTTAGAAAAAGAAGAAACACAATAAGTGCTTCTTTTTGTTTTTACTACTCATTTTTTGAAACAAGAATCTCGCCATAATCCCCTGTTTCCAACAACGCTCCATTGGCATCATCCGTGTCTAAATGTAATTCGAAGACACCTTTTTCTTGTTCCTTAATAAAGACATCATGGAATACTGTCCTCTTTTCACTTTGAAACGAAACACTAACAGTTTGGACGTCTAAGAGTCCTAATTCTTCTCTTGTTTGATGATTCATGTGGATATGACGATTGGCCAAAATTGCACAAGGCTTTGTCAATTGCCCTTGTGGTCCTATAAGAGTCACTGTTGCTGCGCCCTCTAAATCACCAGAAGTTCTAACAGGTGGCGTCAATTTTAAAGCGCGCGCATCTGTCTTGGCAAGTTCTACTTGCGTATATTTTCTTAAAGGTCCAATCACTCTCACATGCGCAAGCGTTCTTTCATTTGCTGTGATAGTAACAAATTGATTCGAAGCAAATTCCCCTGTCTGAACTAAGTCCCTTTCTTTTAAAAAAGGCGCTTGCCCAAATAAGATTTGATAATCTTCTTCTGTTAAATGCACATGTTTATTGGAAATTCCAAGAACGACTTTCATTTTCTCACATTCCTTTCTATCCTCTTTCTTTGCTTTCTAAAAACAACATTGCTTTTCACTGATTTATTTTCTTTCCTTTTTTAGTATAACACGTATTATCCTGATTCGTAAATTGATGAATTGATAAATCATAAATTGATTCGTATCCTACTTTTGTTCATTTTTGATGTATTTTTCAAGGGATGAGCACATATCATTTACTGTAAAGGAAAGGTGATAAAATCTATGAATCAAAAAATTTACCCTAATATTCCAAATCCTAGTGATATCATTAGTCAAAGTAGTGCTCCACCCAGTAATAATTTTTACCAAACATATCCCAGTGCGAATCCTCAAGACCCTCGCTATGCAGAAAATATTTTAGAGAAAAATATTGGTAGACGTGCAGCTTTCTATATGTCTTATAATGATTCTTTGGAGTGGCGTGACCGCATTTTTACAGGAAAAATCATTCAAGCAGGTCGAGATTATGCGATTGTGGAAGAAGAAGCAAGTAAAAAATATGTTTTACTTTGGACCGTCTATTTAAACTTTGTTGAATTCGATGAATTACCAATTGTGAACTAAAGAATGTCACGCATTCTTTTTTATTTTGAACTTGTTTTTTCTTTTGCTTCATTCCACAAGAAGAAATTATTTTCATCAGTTCACATCTTTCTCTATCCGTGTTATAATATAGACAATAATAGAGGTGATTTGATGTTACTTATTATCATCAGTATAATTGTTTTCTTGGGAGTTCTATTGTTCATAATATTTTCTTCTAGTAAACAAAAATTTTCCGATTTAGAAATTCAATTACAAGAAGCAGAAAATAATATGGATTTATTTCTTGAAAAGAAAATTGAACTTATCAATCGTTTAATTGCCCATTTGAAAAAGAAAAAAATCACAGTTGATTTACCGGATACAGAGCAATATAAAAAGGAAAAACTAGAAAGACATCAGTTGCAATATCAACTTTTTGATACTTATACAGAAATCATTCACTTAGTAGATGATAACGAGGAAAAATTAAGCGATAAAAAAAGCATTTCTTTCTTAGACCAATTAAGTGATAATGAAGATGATTTAATCGCATGTGTGAAATATTATAATGATACTGCGACTGACTTTAACTATTTATTACATCATTTTCCTACATCTTTAGTAGCCATCTTCTGTCATCGGTCACAATTAGAATTATTTCGAAATGAAAAACGAGAAACATTTGAAATCTTAAAAGAAAAATAAAATCTTTTGAAAAAAGGAAGCGGAAAATCTTATAACATATATTGCTTTGCTAGATTTTCATTTCATCATCTTTCAAAAGATTTTTTTGTTGGTAGTCGGTTGTACGGTAATTGTTAGGCTGGTTGTGAAGTATGAATTTGGGTAGTTATTAAGTCATTAGACATTTACGAGCGATTTCTCAGGGTCGTGCTTGTTCGTATTTGCGAAGTAGTTATCAAATGGTAGCTATCAGATGGTGTTTATTCGTAGGTGTTGACCATCTATCATGCACTAAAGAAAAAGCGCTCCTATAACCAGGTTTGAACAAGCGCAATCACTTCATCCACCTGTTCTTCGTTTAGCGTAAAGAGTTTTTCTGCTAGTTTTTCTTTTTTATGGAATTCTCGGTATTCTTCTTTTCCTTTATTGTAAATTTCTAAATAACGATTCTCGTCATGAAAAGACATTTTTTCTTCTTCCTCTTCGCTGATTTTTAGATAATAATCCACTTTTTCAGCCTGCAGTGTATTCTTTACTTTTTCAAGACTACTAATGGGAAATCCACTTTTTCCATTATTAATTCGATAATGAAAAAGAGAAAATAAAAGAATCGCATCCTCATCAAAAGCATGATAAAAGCCTCCTACTTTTCTTAAAAAGACAGTTTGATTGCTCATCCTAAACACCTCCTCCTATTTTTAATCGTATATGGAAAATAAAAAAAAGGAGTTTTTCTCCTTAAAGTGTTGATTTGATGTCTTTTTTGGCTAAGAAAGGGAGCCAAAAATCATTGAGAAGAGTGGAATTAACAAACTAAGCGCAAAAATAACAAATGGAAGAACAAACGTATAAACAAACGCCGATTGAGAAGTATTGTCAGAAGAAAGGAATGGAGCATTGTTAGCAGTCTCAGCCATCGCTCGTCCTTGTGGAGTGGATTTATTCAACGGTCTTCCTCCATTTTCTTCTTTCAATTGACTTTCAAGTTGTGTCACTTCACGCTCTGCCCTTTTCGCAACAAAATCTGTTAAATAAATCATAGAATCATAAACAAATACCTTTTTATAAAAGGAAAAATCTTGTTCAGGAAGAAAAGGAGAAAAACGGTCAAAGTTTTCTTTTAAAAACGAGGGTGTAAATTCAATCGTCATATCAGAAAGCATTGAACAGTAAATGCCAATTTCTTGAAAGCATTCTGTCTGAATATTTCTTTGCATCATTGCTTTCTTTTCTTCCCCATTTGGTAAAGACTTGACTTCCTTAAAGATGACATATTGATGTGCTTGCTGATTGCCGACTAAAATCTGATTTAAGTTAAAATCCGTCACATAATAGCCATACTGATGTGTTCGTTTTAAAGCGGCTGATTGCGCACAGAAAAGTTCTCGCATTTCTTCTGTTGAATGATAATGATTGGTCCATTCTTCTAAAGTTATCTCTTCCATGCTCCTATCCTCCTAGTTTAATTTTACTTGATTTTGTAAAACTTTTCAACTAGGTGTTCCTCTTTTTTTGAATTAGGAAAAGGAAAGGCAGCATTTCTTACGAATTCGACAAAGCACTCTTGTCACTTGATTGACGGGAATATCTAGAAGTGATGCAATTTCTTTATAGCTAAATCCGTTATAGCGTAGTTCAAAAATACAAGCATCTATCAGCGGCAAGGAATTTTGAAATTTCCTCACTTCCTCTTCTTGCTCGTTTTTTTCACAGACTTCATAAGGTGTTAAGGCATGACTTCTTAAAATATCTTCATAACAAATTCCTGGCTCCGCTTCTTCATTCAAAGAAAACGCATAATTGAGTGGAAAATCTTTTTTTCGTAGAATTTGACGCTTATAAAGAGAAAGTTGATTTTTCACACAAGCAAGCATATACGTATAAAATAAAATATTCTGATATTCGTCAAACGTGATAATAGCTCGTTCAAAGCCATAACAAGCCTCTTGATAAAAGTCATCATAGGCTACACCATTCATATTTTTACAAAGAAGATAAGCTTTATTGGCAAGATTTGCCAAAATTTTTTGATATTTTGCATAAAGTTGTGTTTTCGCATCTTCATCTTTCTGAACAATTAAATAAAGAAGTTCATTATCATTTTGATTATATTTCATTCCATTCCTACTTTCTATTTCGTTTGGCTTCATAAATCATCAAACCAGCCGCAACAGAAGCATTTAAACTTTCTACTTTGGAAGAGATAGGAATAGAGGCAATAAAATCACAGTTTTTACGAACAAGCGGAGAAATTCCCTTTCCCTCGTTTCCAATCACCAAAGCAATTTTTCCTTGATAGTCAATTTCTCTATAATCTTGTCCATCCATATCTGTTCCTATAATCCAAAAGCCATGCTTTTTTAAAACTTCAATTGTCTGGTTCAAATTTACAACTTGTACAACATCCATATGTAAAAAAGCGCCGGCACTTGTTTTCATGACTGTAGAAGTCATTGATACAGAACGATTTTCCGGAAAAATCAAGGCATCCACATCTGCGGCAGCACTCGTCCTGAGAATCGCTCCTAAATTATGAGGGTCTTCAAGATGGTCGAGTAGAACTAAAAAACGACTTTTCTCCAAAACATCCTCTAATTTTGCATATGGATATGCATCAAGTACCATAATTATACCTTGATGGAGTCCATTCACCAAATGGTCCATTTCGCATTTTTGGATAATTTCGACCGGAATTTTTGCATTTTTAAAGGCATTTTTCATGTTTTCCTCAAAAATTTGGTCTTGTAGATAGACCTTTTTTATCATTTTTAAGTTTTTTTCACTTTTTAAAAATTCTTTTGCCACATTTTTTCCATATATATACATACACTTCTCCATCCTTTCACACCGTTCAAAACAAAATAATCTTGAAATTTTTTTCAGACTATTCGTTTACAATTTTCTCTAGTAGTTTCTGTTTTCTTTCTTCTTGCTTGGTATATTCCAAATAACCAATGACTGCTTCTAAAGCAGTGGCATGTTTATAGGTTAGAATATCACTATTTTTAGGCTTATGATTACTTTTCGCATTTCGTGCCCGTCGCAAAACAGAAAGTTCCTCTTCATGAAAAAAATCTTCTTCCAAAAGCTTCTTTAAAAGAGCACTTTGACTTTTTGCACTAACAAAAGAAAGGGAAGCCTCCTGTAGTTCTTTTACAGTCGGAATTCCCTTTGCGATTAAATAACTCCGTATAAAAGTTTCATAAACAGCATCTCCTAAATAAGCAAGGACTAAACTATTGATTTGTTCTACTTTCATTTGTAACTCCTAAACTCCTAATCATTATTTTGGCCAATAATTTGAAGAACAAGCCGTAAAATTTCCATGATTGTTGTTACCAAAGAAGCAACATACGTAAAAGCTGCAGCTTTGAGCATTTTCAAAACAGAATTGCTTTCTTTTCCCTCTGTTAGTTTGAGCTGATTGAGTTGCACTTTTGCCCGATGTGATGCGTCAAATTCCACAGGCAAGGTCACCAATTGAAATAATAAAATCAGTAAAAGAAGTCCAACTCCGGCCCAGGCTAAATTCATCACACCAAAGATGAGTCCTAATAAGACAGCTATATAACCAAACTTAGAACCAAAATTGACAAGAGGAACTAAGAAAGCTCGGAAGCGCATAAAGAAATAATCCTCTTTATCTTGAATCGCATGTCCTACTTCGTGCGCAGCGACTGCCAAAGAAGCAATGCTTGTCCCATTGTAAATATCAGGTGATAAACGAACGACTTTTTGACGTGGGTCATAATGGTCAGATAAAACACCTCTTGTTTCAACAACATACACATTTTCTAAATGGTTCTTTTCTAAGATTTGACGAGCTACCTCTCCACCTGTAAGACCTTTTTGATTTTTGATTTTTTTCATTTTATAATATGTACTTTGTAAATAAATATCCGCAGCCATTGTAATGATGAGGCCAACGACAATCAATCCATATCCAATCCAATCAAGACTTCCATAATACATCATCTTATTATCACTCCTTTATTTGTTCATAAGTGACACCCTCACGAGTATCCATCAAACGAATTCCTTTCGCCAACAAATCATTACGAATTCGGTCGGCTTCTTCAAAATTTTTCTCTTGCTTTGCTTTTTGCCTTTGAGCAATCAGTTCCAAAATCAATGTATCATCGAGTGATTCCTCTTTTTCTTCTTCTAGAAGTAAATTTAAAGAAAGCACTGTATCAAATTTTTCAATTAAATACCGCTTTGTATACCCATTTAAAGAGGCATCTTTTAACACATCATATAAGACCGTTAAGGCAGAAGCTGTATTCAAATCATTCGCAATTTTTTCTTGAAATAAGGAATCATAGCGTTCAACTTCTAAAGATGCAAGTTCTCCCTCCTTAGACAAGGATTGCACACGTTTCTTTAATTTTTGATAAGCGTTTTTGGCTCCATCTAATGATGCATAAGAAAAAGTAAGTGTTTTTCTATAATGAGAATTCAAACAGAAGAAGCGATAAACCAATGGGTCATAACC
>CANQOD010000041.1 GCA_947625395.1 uncultured Bacilli bacterium | reverse complement strand
AGTAAGTGCCAGTTCTTTTGTTCCAATTCTTGCTTCATGAGATAAAAAATCAACGGTTAAATCTTGATAGATATAGCAATCTTGAATGGGATTTGTTCTTGCTAGAATCGCTTTACAACGAGCCATTAATTCTTTAGGAGAAAAAGGTTTCGTTAGATAATCATCAATCCCGAGTTCAAAACCTGTTAGCTTATCGATTTCTTCTTTTCTTGCTGATAAAATAATCACAGGTGGTCGCTTGGAAACATTCGATAGAAAGGTAAAGCCATCCATTTTGGGCATCATAATATCTAAAATGATTAAATCGAAGTCTTCTTGTTTCAAAAGATGAATTGCTTCTAGTCCGGACGAAGCTTCTTGTACTTGAAATTGATTGACTAGAGCATATTCTGTAATGACTTCTCTTATTTTTTCTTCATCATCCACAATTAATAATTTCATAAGCCCTCCTTTTTCCTTATTATATATAAAAAATGAGAAAAAGGGGAAAAAATTAATTCGAAAGTGCTCGTCGAACTTGAAAAAGATTATAAAACGTTGTAAAAAGTACGTTGATGCTCGTGGCAAAGATAAGACCCCATAAGCCGATTTTAAGCAGCGAAAAGAAAAAAAGACAAGTGGTTCGAATGAGGGTTCCCAAAAATGTTGCTTTGAAATTTTCTTTGCTTTTACCCATCGCATCTAATGAGGCCGAAAGTGGTGCTTGAATATATTGGAAAAGACAAATAGGCGCTAGAAAACGCATGTAGGTGCCACCTTGCTGGGTATGATAAAAAAGTTGCAAGAGTTCTTGAGGGAAAAGAAGAAATAAAACTGTCGCAGGAATGCCAATCAATAGCGAAAAAAAGATGGCTTGTTGGATTTTTCTTTTGGCTCCTTTTTGATTTCCTTTTGCAGTCATAAAACTGATGACAGGAAGAAGTGCTTGGGAAATTGCTAGCGTAAAAAACGAAGGAAGCAAAAGAAGAGGGAGAACAAAACCACTTAAGATGCCATATTGATTTAAAATAAAAGAAGAGGAATAGCCGATTTTCTTTAAAGAAAACGAAAGAAGAATTGGTTCTAAAAAATAACCTATAGAACCCGTTAATCGACTCATGGTAGATGGAATACCGATTTGTAAAGCTTCTTTTTGATAGCTTTTGCTGCGCTTCAAATCTTTCTTGTGCAGAGAAAAATTTTTAGGAAGAAAGAAGAACAGAACAAGAATACTCATTCCCTCAGAAACAACATTGGTAAGAACGACAAATGTTACTGCTAGTTCGATTCCATAACGCATCATCATCGGCACAAAAATAAGAATGACAATCAATCTGACAATGTCTTCTAAAACATTGCTGACGACATGAGGTAACATCTGACTTTTACCAAAAAAATAACTCCGTAGTAAACTAGAAAGACTTGTCAAGGGCAGCACCACAGCAATAGCTAGTAAAGGATAATAACTCTTTGGTTCCTGTAATAAATAGGTTGAAAGAAGAGGAGCAAATAAAATCACAAGTGTGCAAATCATCCCATTGATGATAAAAGTGATTGGCAAAAGAGAAAAGAGTAATTGCTTATTGTTTTTCTTTTCCTCGGCAATTAATTTGGAAAAAGCAACAGGAAGTCCAAACTGTGCAAGTCCAATTAAAAGTGAAAACGTGGGAAGAATCAGCATATAAAGACCGATGCCTTCGCTTCCCATTAAGCGACTCATTACAATTTTAATGAACATTCCTAGAATTTTTGTTAAAAAACCACCCAATAAAAGAATGAAAGTTGACAGAATAAATGTTTCTTTTCTTTTCATGTTTCCTCCTTTGTAAAGTCTATGTAGAAGCGGAAGAAAAAAGAATTTATTCGTTCCTTGACAACCGTCAACCAAAAGGCAAAAAAAGTAGAATTTAGAATTTATAGTTCTAATTCTTTTTTGTTTATGTTATACTTGATTTGTAAGAACTAGAGGTGAATATTCGTGGGAATAATTGATTTCTTAGCGGAAAAAGAAATATTAATCATATTAAGTATAGGTGCATTAATTGCTTTAATTTGCCTATTTGTATTTATTCAAAGAACTTATGCAAAATTAAGAGAAAAGTCAAAATTAAAACAAAATACACAGGAGTTAAATAATCTGGTTCGACAAGTCCAACAAGAAATGAAAAAAGAACAACCTGTAAAACCAACTGTTTCTAAAGTAGAGGAGCAAGAAAAGAAGCCTACAAAAGTAGAAGAAACGACTGTGGCAACTCCAAAGAAAGCAGTTGCAACTTTAAGTTCCGTTCCAGCAACTGAGAAAAAGAAAACTCCCGAAGTGCCTATAAAAAAGGTGGAACCAAAACAGGCAGCTGTTGTGGATGTGCAAGTAGAAGCAAGCAAAAATGAAGCACCAAAAGCAGAAAAAACAACCACGAAACCAGTCGAAAAGAAGTCAAAACCAAAGCAAGAAGAAATTATCTATAAAGATGAAGTTTACACCCAAACCGAAGCCCAACAAGAATTAGAACGTATCACAAAAGAATTAGTAAAAGAAGAAGATAATAAGATTGAACTCACCGCCTTTGAAGCCCAACAAGAAGAGAATGCCATTATTAGTCTTCAAGAGTTGTTCGCCAAGGGAAGACAATTGATTCAAGAAGATGAAAATGGCTTAAAAGATGAAGGAAATGAACCAATTAGTTTAGAAGACTTAGAAAAACAAAAACAAATGCAACTGGCAAAAGAGGAAACTCAAAAACAAGCACCCGTTGAAATGGTTCCGCAGGAGGTAGCTATTCCACCTAGAAAACAAGTAAAAATGGAAGAATTTACCAAGCCACAAGAAGCTTATTCACAAGGTATTAGAAAATATACACCAAGTCCTGTGATTTCGCCTGTATATGGAATTGAAAATGCCCAAGAATATGCTCATGAGGAATCTCTCCAACTTGAAAATACTGCGAATTTTGAAAAACTAGACGAAGAAATTCGCAAAACAAATGAGTTCTTAGCTATTTTAAAAGAATTACAAAAGAAATTAGATTAAGAAGATGGACTTTAAAGTCTATCTTTTTTAGTTAGAAAGAAAAAGAAAATGGAATGCTTCCAAAAAGGACATTCCTTTTTTTGTTGACATCTTTTTGTCACTTTTTAGAAAAAAACGCTTGTAAAAAATTTGCTTTTGTGTTTACAAGAGAAAGAAATTATAGTAATATAATATCAAGCAGTGGATAATTGTGGGGAAAAGTGGGGGATTAAAATGTTAATGGGAGAATTTCATCATTCCATTGATCAGAAAGGTCGAATGATTATTCCTTCTAAGTTTCGTGAAACTTTAGGAAATCAATTCATCATTACTCGTGGAATTGAAAAATGCATCTATGTATATCCAAAAGAAGCATTTGAACAAATCACTCAAAAGTTAAATGCGCTTCCATTTACGAAGAAAAATGCCCGTAGTTTTGTCCGTTTCTTTTTATCTGGTGCTTTAGAAGTTGAACTTGACAAGCAAGGCCGCATACTTCTTCCGGAGCCGCTCGCAAATTATGCATCTCTCTCTAAAAATTGCGTCATTATTGGCGCTGGCGAGCGTCTGGAAGTATGGGATGAGGAAAGCTGGCAGACGTTCTTTGAGGAAGAACAAGGCAATATGTCCGAGATTGCTGAAGATTTATTCCAAGAAAGCGACGAAAGATGGTGATAAGAATGCATGAAAGCGTCTTATTAGAAGAAGCCATTGCGGCACTTTCCATCAAAGAAAACAGTATTATTGTCGATATGACTTTGGGCTTTGGTGGCCACAGTAGTGCAATCTTAAAAAGAATAAAAAGGGGTTTTTTATATGCTTTTGATCAAGATGAAGAAGCACTTACTTATAGCCAAAAAAGACTGAGTCAGATTGGTAATCGATTTGAAATCATTGATTCAAATTTTCGCTATATGAAAAAGGAACTGACAAAAAGAGGTGTCAAGCACATTGATGGATTCCTGTTTGACCTCGGTGTTTCTAGTCCACAACTAGATGAAGAAGAACGAGGCTTTAGTTATCATCAAGATGCTCCTTTGGACATGCGAATGGATCGACGAAGAACAAAAACAGCCAAAGAAGTCGTCAATACGTACAGTCAAGAAGCTTTGAGAAATATTTTTCAAATGTATGGAGAAAGCAAGTTTGCCAATTCGATTGCGAAAAGAATTGTTGAAGAACGAGCACACAAAGAAATCGAAACAACGTTAGAACTTGTTGAAATCATTAAAAGTGCTGTGCCCATGAAAGAAAGATTGAAAAAGCATCCAGCTCGTCAAATCTTTCAAGCCATTCGAATCGAAGTCAACCAAGAATTAGAGGCATTAGAAGAAGCTTTAGAGGATGCCTTAGAAATGGTTACTGTTGGTGGCAGGGTCGCAGTTATTACGTTCCATTCTTTAGAAGATAGAATGGTAAAAAAGAAATTTAAGGAACTTTCAGAAGTCGATGCTAAAGTCAAAGGACTTCCGGAAATTCCGTTCGCATATCAAAAAAACTTTCGTATCGTGACAGAAAAAGGTATTCAGGCGAGTGAAGAAGAACGAACGAAAAACAGAAGAAGTCGCAGTGCAATTTTGCGCGTAATTGAAAAAGTAAAATAGGAGGAGAACATGAGAAAGGTAAAGAAAAGAGTAAAAATTGGAAAATTTGAACGACTACTTTATACGTTAGCCATTGTTTTAACTGTGTCTTTACCTATTTCTATTGTCTTTTCCAAAGCAACATTAGCCCAAATTAATTTTGAAGTCGAAAAAACGAAAAAAGAAATTGAAAATCAGAATAAGACGAATCAAAGTCTTTCGATGAAAATCAACGAACTCGCTAGTCTTGATAAAATTGAAGAGGTTGCGAAGAATGAGGGATTAAGTTATAATAATGATAATATCAAGACAGTTGAAGAAAAATAGGACGTGAGGAAATGAGGAAAAAAAAGAGAAGAAACAAGATTAGATTGAGCGTTTTATTTATTGTTTTTGCTCTTTTTTTGTTTGGAGTCATGGGGGTACGTTTGATTCAACTTGCTACTTCTAAAAAAATAGATGGCTATGACTTACAAGCACTCGCTTCCAATCGAACCATGCGAACAGAAACGATTAAGGCTTCTCGCGGAACCATTTTCTCAAGTGATAAAGAACCCCTTGCTGAAAATGTGTCTTCCTACAAATTAATTGCTTATTTAGACGAGAGCCGTACAACCAATCCTAAAAAGCCACAACATGTTGTGGACAAAGAAAAAACAGCAAAAGCTTTAGCACCAATTCTTGGAATTAGTGAAGAAGAAATTTTAAAATATTTAAAGAAAGAAAATGTCTATCAGACTGAATTTGGAAGTGCCGGAAAAGGCTTGACAGAACTGACTAAGGATAAAATCGAGGCATTAAATTTACCTGGCATTGACTTTATCGAAAGTTTAAAAAGATATTATCCTAAAGGACAATTCTTATCTTATACTTTAGGGTATGCCAAAGAAGAAGTAAGTGTTGAGGGTAATCAAGAAGTCGTTACTACCAAAGGAGAATTGGGACTCGAAGCTTATTACAATAAAACCCTATCAGGTGAGGATGGTCATTTAACATATCAAAAAGATTTAAGAGGATATAAAATTGCTGGAACCAAAGAGGAAAAAGTCGATGCGATTGATGGGAAAGATATCTATTTAACGATTAATAGTAGTGTCCAACTCTTTGTGGAACAGGCTTTGAATGAAGCCAAAGAAAAATATGGTTATGAATGGTTTACTATGATGCTTGCGGATGCGAAGACGGGAGCCATTTTAGCTTCTGGTAGTAATCCATCTTTTGACCCGAATTTACGAAATATGACGAGCTATTTGGACCCCAATACAGCTGTTGCCTATGAGCCTGGAAGTACGATGAAAATTTATACGTATATGGCTGCGATGGAAAACAATGTCTATAATGGGGATGAAACGTATCTTTCCGGTACGTATGTTACGCAAGATAATACGCAAATAAGAGATTGGAATGGAACAGGTTGGGGAACGATTACGTTTGATAAAGGCTTTCAAATGTCAAGTAACGTAGCAATTTGTAACTTGATTACAAGACACTTAAATAAAGATATTTTGCGTCATTATTTCAAAAAGATGGGCTTTGGCCAAAAGACAGGAATTACGCTTCCGAATGAAAGCAAAGGAAAAATTGATTTCCGATATGAAACAGAAATATTAAATGCTGGCTTTGGCCAGGGGGTTTTAACGACGCCGATTCAAAATATTCAAGCACTGACTTCTCTTGCGAATGATGGAATGCTTTTAAAACCTTATTTGGTAGAAAAGATTGTGGACCCGGATACGGGGGAAGTGGTCTATCAAGGAAAGAAGACAGAAATTGAAAAAGTAGCTTCTACCGCAACGGTCAATAAGATGAAAGATTTGATGTGGAAGACGGTCAATGAAGATGGTAATACAGGTGTTTATTATCGTTTGGATGGCTATAATCTGATTGGAAAAACGGGAACTGCGCAAATTGCTGCGGAAGATGGAAGTGGATATTTAACAGGAGAAAGTGATATTATTTCTTCTTTCGCAGGCATTTATCCCAAGGATGACCCCAAAGTCATTATTTATGCTTCTGTGAAACGACCTACCGGTGGACAACAGAATGCGATTTGGGATGCCGTCAAAAGCGTTGTAGTCAATTTGAGTAAGTATTATGGTTATAAGCATGATGCGGTTAGAGAACTTTCTACTTATCAAATGCGTTCTTATGTGAACCAATCCACAGAAAGTGCAAGAAATACTTTAGCAAATCAAAATTTAAAGATTCAAGTGATTGGAAATGGCAGTAAAGTCATTGCCCAATATCCTTCCAAAGGAAGCAAAGTGATTGAAGGGGACCAAGTCTTTTTAGTCACCAATGAAGAAAAGTTGAAAATTCCAAATTTGACTGGGTATTCCAATAAATTAGCCACTGCTTTATTAGAACTTTTAAGCGTGAAAGTGAAAACAGAAGGAACGGGGTATGTGACCGCCCAATCGCTTCCTGAGGGAACTGACATTACCAAAGGAATGGAAATCACCTTAACGTTGACTCCAAAATTTGAAGGATAGTACTATTCTTCTTTTTTTGTCATACAATAAAATAGGTGGTATCATGTCAAAAGAACAATTTAAAACTTTTGTAAAAGCACATCCTCATTTGATTGACAAAGTGCACCAACAAGAATTTACTTGGCAAGAACTTTACGAAGCCTATGATTTATATGGGGAAGAGGCGCCTCTTTTTCAAGCTCCAAAATCAGCGAGAACACAAAGTGGGAAAGTCAATTTTCAAGAAATGGCAGAGCTTTTTCGAAATGTGGACTTAGAAAGTGTCCAAAAAGGGATTGTGGGTCTTCAAAAAGCAGTCAGTCTTCTTCAAAATTTAGGCCATACCAATGAGGAAGCGCCTACTCCTTATCAGGAACGCCCTATGTACAAGTATTACGAGGATTAATGCAAGTCGACCTGCAACAGCGCATTCAAAGAAATCCAATGCTTGTTCGCTATTTACATGAAAATTCTTATTGGTATAAATACTTGCACCGAGGAAGTGAAGCCTTTCCTGTTTTTGAGAAAGCCATGAAAGAACAATATAAAGTGCGTATGCAAGACAAAATGGAAAATATTGCCAATGGACTACAGATGGTTCAAACATTGATGGATGTCTTAAAGTAGGCATCTTTTTTGTTGGATGTTTGTTTGAAAAAAGAAGACACTCATTGTATACTAAACATAAAAGAAGTCATAAAGAGAGGATTTTAAACATGGTAGAACAAAAGGTGGAGGAATTATTGACCCTTCTTCAAAATGCCCAGGTGGTGAGAGCTTATCAAGAAAGCAAACAACAAGTTTTAAAGTCACAAAAGCTCTATCAGCAAATCAAAACATATCATCAAACAGGGGACGAAGCCTTGAAACAACAAATTTTAAAGCATCCTCTTTATCAACAATACCAACAATGTCATTCCAATTTATCCATTTTAATATGGGGAATGAATTTAAAATTTCAACGAAAGGAAGAAACAATATGCGAGTTATCCAAGGAAAATACAAAGGACGTATCTTAGAGGGATTTACTTTAGAGGGAACACGGCCAACGATGGAACGAGTGAAAGAAAGCCTTTTTGCTATCTTGCAACCTTTTATTGAAAAAAGCACGTGTCTTGATTTGTTCGCAGGAAGTGGCAATTTAGGAATTGAAGCATTGTCAATGAGTGCTGAAACAGTTATTTTTGTGGACCAAAATCCAAAGGCTGTCAAAGTCATTCGCCAAAATTTGGCAGCTTTACAAGAAAAACAGGAAGTTTATTGCCTTGATTATCAACAAGCACTCGACTTGTTTGCCCAAGAAAACCGGAAATTTGATTTGATTTTTTTAGATCCACCGTATGCAACAGATTATATTCAACAAGCACTGGAAAAAATTCTTCAAAAAGACTTATTAACGCCAACGGGAATGATCATCTGTGAAAGCGATTCGCTTGATAAGATGTCCTGGAATATAGAGGAATACCAGCTTGTCAAAGAAAAAAAATATGGTGATAAATATATCCGAATATTCAAAAGAATGCTATAATTATGATAGAAGGTGACCTATGAATAATAAGGGTTTTGCAATTTCGACAATTTTATATGCAATGATTACTATGGCAACGTTAATTTTATTTTTATTGGTGTCGAGTCTTTCTTTTTCAAAACGAACAACGGATGATTTATCGAACCAAATTGAACAAGAATTGAATCAATGTGTGCAAGATAAAAGTTGTTAAAAAAGAATAAAGATGGAAGGCTGTGATGCGGGAATGAGGAAGAAACAAGGGTTTACAATCGTAGAGATTTTGGCTGTCGTTGTCATCTTAGGATTGTTAGGAATGATTGGAACAATTACGGTAACAAATATCATCCGTCGTGCCCATCTAGCGTATTATCAAAGTCAAGAGAATATGATTCTGTTGGCTGGAAAAGAATATTATTCAGATTATCGAAGCAAGCTTCCGAAAGAAATTGGCCCAGTGGAAACAGTGACACTT
>CANQOD010000040.1 GCA_947625395.1 uncultured Bacilli bacterium | reverse complement strand
GAAACATAATCATAAATACTACCATATTTAATGCTAAAATTGAAAAATCCAGCACCGGTAGTATCGCTCCAAAGTCCACTTCGAACTAACCATGGAACTGTTGCATCTATCATAATCACATAATCCCAATACCAACTTGCTATCTCATTTAAGGCGTGACCTTTACAAGAATTTCCTCCACAAGCTGTTTTTGGAACATCACTTGTATAAAGGTCATAATATTTTGCATCTGGCCAAGGACGTCCTCCAATCAAAGAACCATTTGTTAAAGTTCCTGTATAGCCTGAGTTTAAGTCATCAGTATATCCAGACATCTTATTAAGGACTCCCATGGTATATTCCCATGCGCCTCCATTGATATCATAAATGCCTGTGATATTGCCGGTACTTGAGGCTCCTGCTCCAGCATAGCCTTTGCCTCCGCCTCGGTTAATCATTACATCATAGGTATTTCCACAATCTGAAGCTCCGGTTGCACTTGGAACACCTGAGGAACAGCCTGTTATGTATCCATCATAGTTATTCATATACACTTCTTTATTTGCACCATTGTACAAAGAATTTCCATATTTCCCATACTTGCTTTGGGTTAAGTATGAAATGAGTGCCCATTCTGTATTTTTTATCGCATGACTATCATAGGTAGTATCGAATCCAAACACATTGTCAGGGCTCACCATTTTTCGTGAAACTAAATCTAGTGTAGATACACGAATATTTCGCCAACTATAAACATTCGGCTTAATAATGGCTTTATTCGGTTCTTCTGTATCGCTTTGAGCTAAAGCAGCACTGGAAGCTCCGACTCCAGTTCCTTCTCCACTACTATATCCGGTCTCAAACTTACCTATCCAAATCCCTGAAAGCTCTTTTCCTCCAAACGTGAATCCGGGTGGCGTGTACTAGTTCTCAGGTCGTAAACCTGTATATTGTGCTGAACCATTTTCATCTTTATCTGTAACATCAATAAACTTTACATCAATTTCTCCGGGTAAGGCTAGACTTGGATCGTCCTTTCGTCCTTCTTCTTTCTTTCCATAGTAATGTTCTCCATCTTCTGATTTGATGGTATAACTATATCTCGGTACCCACACCCACATCTGTAAGATATCTGTCATCTTCACTTCAGTTCCATTCCCTGCTTGTTGATAACTACTTCTTGTTCCAGGAGTTACCGTCACTGCATTCGCCCATTCTTGCTTATCATAATCATACCAGTTTTCTTGATTATAACTGGTCTTTACCCATTTATTTCCATCATAGATAACTGGTATCATATTCGATGCTGGTTCCTCTACTTCTACTACAATTCCTTCAATTGTTTTACCATTATTTGGAAATGAAAGTTCTCTATTTGAAAGACCTCCATCACTTTTAAATTCTACCGTTACACTTGAACTTGTTAAATTATAAATCCTTAAATGATAACTTTCACTAGCGCCTTGTTCCAAAACAATACCATCCTTTGTAGGCGGTAAATTTGGTGTATCTTTATAATAGTTGATATGTACTTTTTCACTGATGTTATCTAAGTAATAGAAATTCAGTTTAGCTGTTCTATCATTGTTATTCGTAAGTGTAATTGTGATGTCTTTCTTGGTATTCGCATCCACTGTAATTTTATTTTCCTGAAAAGAAGTATCTTCTGAAGTAAGTGTTCCTACTAGAGTCCCTGTCACAATACGAATGGCCTCTTTATTTTCTTTTTTGACTGTGAACAGGGCATAACTTGAATATCCTACAACCAAAAAAAGACTGATGATGCCAAGCACAATCAGATAACTTTTTTCAAATTTCCTTTTTTCTTTCATTTATGACACCCTCATTCTGATGTCATTATATCTTCTAAAACTACCCCCCCCGATTTATTCTATTTCGGCATATTCGCTTTTGGAAAAATTTTGCACTTTCTTCCTTTATCTACAAATATCAATGATATTTTGTTTCATCCTCTCATAAACTGAATTAAAGGTGATACAAATGAATCAATATAAAAATTTAGGAAAAAGCTTTCTAATCTATGTTTTAAGCCTCTTTCTCATAACTCTCTTTTTAAATTTGTTCTATTATTTGAATCTTTTATCTGATTTTTGGCTTTCAATTCTTTCTCTTCTCTTTCCACTGCTTACTCTTTTTATCCTAAGTTTCTTATTAGGAAAAAAAACCACTAAACATGGATTTTTAGAAGGTCTTAAATTAGGAGGTAGTGTTCTCTTTTTCCACTTTCTTCTTTACGTCTTAGGATTTAATGGTACACTTTCTTTTAAACTTCTCATCTACGATTTCATCTTTTTATTAACCAGTCTTCTAGGAAGCATGATTGGGATTAATAAAAAAGCTTAATCCTTTACTTAAGATGCAAAAAACAACGAATATACAAAAGTCCTAAAGTAATATTCTTATTCAAATTTAAAAAGAACATTTCTTTCTTTGTTGCTTTTAAATAAGTCTTGCAAAAATAAGCTTGACTTTTTTTAAGTTCTTTAAATTTCATCACTCGATTTAAACTTCGATCAATAGAAACTGAGTGATTATGAAAAACAGTAATATTATTGGCTACTGCAATTTCACTTTTCGTTTCTTTTATTTTTTTACCTAAAATATATTCCTCATAATACAAAAATGTATTTTCATCAAAAAAACCAAGTTTTTCAAGAAGCGTTGAAGTGATTAAAAAGAAACAACCCGATACTGCTTCAACACGTGATATTTCTCCTTTATAATGCATCTTTGGATAAAGGATTCGTTTGCGATAAATTTTTTGTCCTATTATAGGCAAGTTTCCTAATATTTCTGTTTGAATACTAGGAAGACGCCATCCTCTTGAAATACCATCTTTCTGCGTAATCACAGGAGCTAAAACATCTATTTTTCGTTGACCTAAAAGCAGATGAAGTTCCTTAATATTCTCTTCACTACCAATAATCATATCTGCATTTGATAAAACGAGGTGACATGGCCCTAGTTTTTTAATTGCATATCGGCAGCCAAGATTCAGTCCACTCGCAAAACCTTTATTTTCTTCTGCCTTTAAAACAACGACTTTAGGATGTTTCATCTTTTTTAATTGTTGATAAGACTGATCTGTTGAATGATTATCGACAACAACAATCAAATCAATAATTTGATAATCTTTAATATTTTCAATCAAATTGCTTGTGGATGGAAAATCATTATAGTTTAAAATAATATATGCTAACTTCATAAAAAGACTCCTTTAAAAGAATTCATTTCTTTTATTATTATAACAAACTTTAGAAAAGTGTCCTCATTTACTTGACTTCTTGACAAATAAATTGACGAGTTTTCTCTACCGTTTTGTCAATTCCGTTGTAAAAGAAGTTATTTTTAGTTATAATAATAAAAGATATGGAGGAAAAAACATGGAGAAACATGAACCAAAAAGAAAAAATAAAAATACAAAACTTAGAAAAATAATGCTTCGACTTTTATTGCTTTTAGCGCTCTGTTCTAGCTTTTTTCTCATTTATAATATTTTTCGTCTAGGACCTATTGAGCAAGGAATTCGTTATATCATTATTGTAATACTGATTTTTATTGATTTAGTCTTACTCTTAAGAACGAGGTTAAAAATCAAGAAACCACAAAAAAGAATATCTGTCCTTGTAGTCGGATTGCTCTTTTATACCTTATTAACCCTAGCAGTTTCTTTAATTATTACCTATGTTTATGGAACCATTAGTGGCATGAATAAAAAAACAACGACTTATACTTCTAGTTTAGTGGTTCTAAAAGAAAGTGCCGTTTCTAAAATTGAAGATGTTAAAAACTTAAAAATAGGAAGACTAGATGATAAAGAATCGATTGAAGGATATCAATTAGCTCTTCAAATCATCAAAGAAAAAAAATTAGATAAAAACAATGAAATTGTTACCTCAGATAGTTATCTTTCTCTTTTACAATCCTTATATTTAAAAGAGTTAGATGCTGTATTTGTTCCAAAAAGCTATACGGATTTGTTTAGAAACACCACTGGCTTTGAAGATATTGATAACAATACAAAAATTATTTATTCCAAAAGCAAAGAAATGTTAAAAACAGAAACTTCTAGTTTTGAAACTTCTTCGATGAATAAAACGCTTGATAAACCATTTACCGTTTTATTAATGGGAGTCGATTCTGAGATGGAAGGAATTCAAGGCGTTCCTGCGAATGGAGATGCTTTAATCCTTGTTACATTCAATCCAAAAACTTTAAATGCAACCATGCTTTCTATTCCAAGAGATAGTTATGTTCCTATTGCTTGTTTCCCAGGCAAAGTAGAAAATAAAATCACACATGCTGCTTCTTATGGAACGGATTGTATGATGAACACCATTGAAAATTATTTTGATGTAACAATTGATTACTATGCAAAAATCAACTTTAAAGGAATTGTCAGTTTAGTGGATACTTTAGGTGGTATTGATGTCATGGTGCCAGCCAACTTATGTACGGATAATTCTAACCGTGAAGGTCAAGTTTGTATTCAAGAAGGACAACAACATTTGAATGGTGAACAAGCCCTTGTTCTTGCTCGAAATCGAAAGCAATTAGCTAATGGTGATTTAGACCGAGGATTAAATCAACAAGTCGTTTTACAAGGAATTGTCAATCAAATTAAAAATTTAAAAAGCGTAACACAACTCATGGATGTCATTGAAACGATTTCTAACAACTTCGATACCAACTTTACAA
The DNA here is from genome assembly GCA_947625395.1 of uncultured Bacilli bacterium. GTDB lineage: Bacteria > Bacillota_I > Bacilli_A > RF39 > UBA660 > CANQVB01. The sequence continues at coordinate 4,466 of CANQOD010000040.1, read as the reverse complement.
CAGACCAAATTTTGTCTTTCTATAATATAGGAAAAGATATTTTAAAAAGAAACTTAAGTCAAGGAAATGGCAATTTAATTAATATCGAACAACTTTATCTGCAAGGAACAGGACAACAAATTCTAAATGAATATATTGCAACAACACTTGTTTTATGGAACTATATTCCGAATAAAGAAAGTCGAAATGATGTTGTCACTGCGATGAAACAAAATCTTGAATTAGAAAAGATTACAATGGAAAAAAGCTTTACGTTCTCGATTGATGAACCTTATGAAGTAGAAACAATTGGTTATGGTCCTTATAAAAGCAATTCAACTTATTCTCTACTTCCTAGCTTTGTAGGTTATAGTCAAAGCGTGGCTTCAAGTATTGCTAGTCGTTATAACGTAAAAGTTTCTTTCCAAGAAGATGGTACTTGTGAAAGCGGAATTGTTTGTAGTCAAAATTATTTGGCAGGAAAAAGAATTGATTTGATTCGAGGAGCCGTTATTCTTACAGTTGGAAAAAAGGAAACAAATAAACGACCTGCAACAACTGATGATGAGGAAGACGAAAGCGATGAAAAAGAAAATGATGGCACAGTTCCTGATGAGGACACCAGTGAGAATAATGATGACGAAGTCGAAATCGATTCCGGAGAGGAACCAACTGAATAAAAAGACAAAATAAAATACAATTATTGGAAACAAAAAATAGGATTCACCATTATAAATCCTATTTTTTTTGACATCGTTGTTGTTCTTCCAAAATCCATTTCAATTCTTTTTTGGTTCTTCTTCTCTTCTGCCACAAAGAACTTGGTAAAAGTTTTAATAGTACTTCTCTTCCTTTTCGTTCTCTTTCAAGCTGTTCTAGAAAGATTTGATCTTGTCTTTCTCTTAAAATCGGTCCAAGTAATAAATCTTTCGGAGAAAGTTTTCGCTTTCCTCTTTCAAATTTCAATACGGTATAAATAATATTTTTCTCTTGAATTAAATATTCATCTGTGATTTGAAACCCTAATTTAGAAACTTCCTTTCGAACAAGTGGTACATAATTATTCGGAGATAAAATCAAAGTTTGCAACTTTTTTAGACAGTCTTTTTTCTCTTTTAAAATCTTTAGCGTTAAATAGCCACCCATCCCAGAGATGATAACAGTATCAACTCCTTCTCGGTAAGCTGCAAGTCCATCTGCCAAGATTAAGGTGATTTGTTTTTCACAATGTGCTTTTTGAATATTTTCTCTCGCTTTTTCTAAAGGTCCTTCTTTATTATCAGAAGCGAGAACTTTTTGATGTCCTCGTTTGACTAATTCGATATCTAAAAGCGCATGATCACAACCGATATCAAGAGAAAAGGCCTCAGGAGAGATGAGGTCTACAATTTTCTTTAAACGTTCATTCATTAGTCTGTCAAAAAGTCCTTTAACTTACGAGAGCGAGATGGATGACGAAGCTTACGAAGTGCTTTTGCTTCGATTTGACGAATTCTCTCACGAGTAACTCCAAAGATTTGTCCAACCTCTTCAAGTGTTCGACATTGACCATCATCAAGGCCAAAGCGAAGTCTGAGAACCTTTTCCTCACGGTCTGTCAGTGTTAGCAAAACCCCAGCAAGTTCCTCTTTAAGCATTTCAACAGTGGCATATTCTTCCGGTCCCATTGTTCTTTCATCACGAATAAAATCTCCTAAATGAGAATCATCTTCTTCCCCAATAGGCGTTTCAAGAGAAACAGGGTCTTGACTAATTTTATACACTTCACGGACTTTTTCTACCGTAATTCCCAATTTTTTAGCAATTTCTTCATCTGTTGGCTCGCGATTCAACTCTTGGGTTAACTGTCTTTGGACACGAGCAAGTTTATTGATTGTTTCTACCATATGAACAGGAACACGAATTGTTCTTGCTTGATCGGCAATGGCTCTCGTGATAGCTTGACGAATCCACCAAGTTGCATAAGTTGAAAATTTATATCCTTTTGTTGGATCAAATTTGTCAACTGCTTTCATGAGTCCTATATTTCCTTCTTGAATTAAATCTAAGAATAACATTCCACGTCCTACATAACGTTTTGCGATGGATACGACAAGACGAAGATTTGATTCAGCTAAAATACGTTTTGCCTCTTCATCGCCCTCTTCAGCACGACGAGCATATTCAAATTCTTCATCACTCGTCAACAAGTTAATACGTCCGATTTCCTTTAAATACATTCGAACAGGATCGTTAATTTTAATGTCTTTAGAAAGTGTTAAATCCTCTACTCTTGTATCTTCGGTAATTTGTGCTCCAGAAACATCATCATCGCTACCATCATCACTAATAATATCGATTCCTTCTTGTACAAAACTGTTGTAAAGTTCATCGAGTGTATCACTATCAAGTTCAAGCCCTTTTAGTTCATCCGCCAATTGTTCATAAGTAATAAAACCTTGTTTTTTTCCTAAAGCAATTAGTTTATTTTTTCTTTCTTCGATTGTTTTAATCTCTTCTACCATTCTTATTCTCCCCTTCTCAACTTGACAATTTCAAGTCCAATTTGTGCTTGTATCTTAGGGTCCATTTCTTCGCTCATTTTTCGCTCTAGTCTTTTAATATCTTGACTCCTATTATATTCTCTCATGACCTTAAAATAATCGTACAACTCTTTTTTTTCAATGTTTTGATAGGAACTGTCCATTTCTCCTAATTTAGCAAGTCGTGACAACAAATCTTTTTTATCCTCTAAATAAGTATATAAATCTGCGAAATTGACATTGCCATATTTATGATAGTAATAGGCAATTTCACTTTGTAACAGGCGACTTTCTAAATCCTGAAAAACAACATGTTCTTTTTCTACCTCATCAATGACCCAATTTGTTTCAATCATTGCTGATAGAATCGCGTCTTGCGCTTTTTGATATTTGTTTTTCTTCCTCACTGGTGCTGATTTCTCGATAAAAGGAAGCTTTTTTTGATCCATTTGGCTTTCTTCCTTTAGCTCTAGAAACCTTTTTTCTAGGGTATTATACCCTATTTCACATGTTTTTGCAAGATTTTTCAACAGAACTTCAACACGAATTGGATCATCAATTTTAACGGTTTCTTTTAAAACAGAATGAATATAGTTCACTTTTTCTTCATCACTTCTAAAATTGACGCCTTCTTTTAAGACTTCAATTCGATAATCTCGAAAGTACACGGCATTTTGAACCAATGCATCAAACCGTTCTTTTCCATTCTTTAAAATAAACGTATCCGGATCATCATCGTCTTTTAAAGAGACAACTTTTACAAGTAAGCCTGCTTCTTCTAACATCTCTCCACAAGCAAGTGTTGCTTTTTTTCCTGGTGCATCTCCATCTAAGCAAAGCAAAACTTCATGCGAAAGTCGTTTGATTGAAGCAATGTGCTCTTTTGTAAGAGCGGTTCCCATCAAAGCAATGGTATTCCGATAACCAATTGTAGAAGCACGAATCACATCCATAAATCCTTCCATAATAATGACTTGTTTCTTCATTCTTGCTTCTTCTTTGGCAATGTGATAATGATATAGGACGGTTCCTTTTTTAAAAATAGGTGTTTCTTTTGTATTTAAGTATTTATTTTCATCTGTCTTTTCATAGATTCTTCCACTGAAACCAACACATTGTCCTTTTAAATCATATAAAGGAAACATGATACGGTTATGATAGATATCAAAATCTCCTGTAGATAGCCCCAATGTATTTAATAAAGATGGTGCATATCCTTTTTTTGTTAAAAGTTCTGTCAAGGATTTTTTTTGGTCCAGAGAAAGTCCAATTTCAAATTCTTTTATGACACTCTCATCTAGTCCTCTTTGTTTTAAATAGGCTCTAGCATCTTTTCCCATCACTGTTTGTAAGTTATTTTGATAGTACTTATTGGCAAGAGCATAAATTTGGTACCATTCTTCATAAGGGTCAGCTTGTTTTTGATAATTGTATCCCTTTAATTCAATTCCAACTTTATCTGCCAACATTTTTAAGACATCACGAAATTCCATATGTTCGTAATTTTGTAAAAACGTAAAAACATTTCCTGTAGCGTGACAAGAAAAACAAGTATAAATTTGTTTTTCTCGTGAAACACTCATAGATGGATTGGTATCTTCATGAAAAGGACAAACGCAAAAATAATTTTTTCCACGTGAAATCAGAGGGATTCTTTCACCAATGATATCAACAATATCCACTTTTCTACGAATTTCATTAATGATATCTTGTTGATTCATCGTACTCCCTCCTTCCGTGTTTTATTGTACCACAAAGGCGGATAATAGATATGATTTTTTTTAATATTTCAATATTTTAAAATCCATTTCATTTTATGCAATTTGATGAAAAGTATGAAAAAAAGAAATTTTCTTCTTTCTCTTTTATAGGGTAAGTTGTTGAATCTTTTCTTCACTTAATCCTGTTACTCTTGAAATGGTAGAAATTTCCATTTTTTCTTTTAACATTTTTCGGGCAATGGCA
>CANQOD010000039.1 GCA_947625395.1 uncultured Bacilli bacterium | reverse complement strand
CTCTCATTCATGACACCCTCATTCTGATGTCATTATATCTTTAAAACTACCCCCCCCAGTTTTATTCTGTTTACGCATATTGTTTTCAAAAAAAAGACACTATGCAGTGCCATTTTAGAAAAGTCTTAAAATATCTTGGAAAGTAATATATAACATGAGTGCCATCAACAAGAATAATCCTATTGTATGAATCATATTTTCTGTTTCCGGTTTTACAGGACTTCCTTTTATTTTCTCAATAATAATAAATAAGATATGACCTCCATCGAAAGCCGGGATAGGAAGTAAATTAATAAAGCCAACATTAATACTTAAAAAGGCAATTAAATATAAAATACTAGAAAGTCCACCTTTACTTTGTTCTCCTACAATCGAATAAATTCCAACTGGTCCTGAAAGTTGTTTAACACGAATAGAACCAGTAATTAGATATTCAATTGTTTTAAACATCTGTTTAAATAAAGCACCTGTCTTTTTGAACGTATACTCTAAAGCTGGGATAAGTCCATATGATGGTTTAGAAGCCATTTCAATGCCATAACGATAAGTCACTTCCCCATCCTTTTCAACTTTTTCGGGATTTACCTTAATAGTTTCAATATCTCCATCTTTTTGTTTAACTTTAAATGTCGTCGCCTTTTTATGCTGGTCAACAGCAATGTAAAGAGAAATATCATCTAGTGTAGAAATTTTATGCCCATTGATTTCTAAGATTCTATCTTCTTTACGAAGTCCCGCTTCATATGCACGAGAATCTTTTGTTACATGACTTAAAATCGGGTCCATACTAGGAGCACCCCAAAAGAGACCAATAGCAAACAGAATTAAAATCGCAGAAATAAAATTCGAACCTGGTCCAAAGAACATAATTAAGAATCGTTGCCAAGGCTTCTTAGATTGTAGTTTTTTCTCCTTAGGAACATTTTTATCATCTTCCACTTCTTCTCCAGCTAGAGAAACAAATCCTCCAATCGGAATCAAGCGAATACTATAAACAGTTTCATCTTTTTTGGATTTACGACTCCAAATACGAGGTCCCATTCCAATTGCAAATTCATAAACATATACGCCCATTTTTTTTGCAAAAAAGAAGTGTCCACCTTCATGAATTAAAATAATTACACCTAATATAAGAATAAATAATAATAGTGTCATAGTGCCTCCTATAAAATTTCGATGAATAATACAAATGCAAGTGATACAAAAATCAAACTATCAAATCGGTCTAAAATTCCACCATGTCCTGGAATTAAATTTGAAAAATCTTTCTGTTTATAACTTCTTTTAATAGAAGAAAATACTAAATCCCCTAATTGTCCAATACCACAAAGAAGCATCGTAATAAAGATAAGTGGAACTAACGGCATATTAGGATTAATAACTTGGTTATAAAAAACAACCGAAACAAAGGTTCCCATTAGTAAGCCACCAATTAATCCTTCGACTGTTTTATGAGGAGAAATCTTCGTTAATGCATGTGTTCCAATATATTTTCCAGTCACCATTGCAAACGTATCAGTCATAGTTGTAATCAATAACAAATATATGAAATAACTTAAGTCATAATTCCTCGTTAAAATCAGCAAATTATAAGATAGACCTATCAATAAAATAGAACCCACTAAGAAAAAGGCATCTTTAATCTCATATTCTTCTTGTTTCTTAACAAAAACCATCGGAAGTAAAAAGGCAAAAATCACAAATGTAACCACCCGAAAATCAAGAATAGAGGTAAAAACATTTTGTTGATAATTCATCAGTGTAAAGAACATACCCAATAAATAAGCAAAGATTTTTAATAGTAAAGGAAATTTCTTTTTTTCTTCTCGCATATGAATTAACTCATATAAACTAAACAACGACAAAATTGCCATCAATGCTGCGAATGGAAGTTTTCCAACAAGCAAAAGTGGAACAAAAATGATAACCATCACAATGGCACTTAAAATTCTTGTTTTCATTCAAATCACCTACCTTATAGTATAAACGAAAAGTACTTGAAGAACAAGATGCCTTTCTTATTCATCGAGAATTTGACAGAAAGAACTGACACCTTTTTGATACCAATCTTTGATTTCATTGAGACGTAAAACGGGTTCTTTTCCATAGACAATCGTTAACTTTTCGTTATAACAAACAGGATACAAATTCTTTTTAATATCTTGTAACTGATATTTTTCATTGGCTTTTATTTTTAAAGGGTTGCCTAAAATAATCATGCTTTCAATAGGACCTTTGACAAGCATTTCTAATGGCAAAGTTCCAAATTTTTCATGCATCCCTCTTAAAAGGTCATCTATTTCATCTTTAGAGAGCTCAACAGAAAGCATGATACTTTGGTATCCAAATTGGGAAAGAAAATAAGCACTATAAGAATTGGCTACATTAAGAGAATAGCCACCAATGCAGTTTCCCTTTGCTTTTCTTAACTCTTGCGTAAAAATCCTTGTGAACGATTCTGTTCTTTTCCACTGATTTCTTGGAAGTACAAAATAGACATTTTCAAATTGTTGATACTTTCGAAAAAGTGCTTCGTTTTCAACATAAATTCTTGCATAATTTTGTTGAAGTGCTTCTTTCAGGGTTGCTTCTTTTTTTACGAATGCAGTTTGAAGAGGCGTTTTTTGTTGAAGCTCCATTTTAGGAAAAGAGAGTTTTTCAATTTTTTTCCTACGGACAACTTTGGTTCTTTCAGCGATTAATTTTTCAACTGCTGTTCTTCGTAAGGCATTGATTTCACCCACACGAATAAAAATCTGTGCATCCATCTCTAAATCAATTTGTGTTGCTTCAAAAGGCGTATCTTTCAATCTTGATAATAATTTTAAAAGCTCTTCTTGCGTCATTTGCGCTGTTTTTGCTGCTTCAACAATACTTCCTTCCACACAAACTTGTTGTGCATCTGTTTTAAAAGTCAATTTCAATGGCTTTCCAATTGAAGCTTTAAGTTGCATCGTGATAGGCACTTTTCGCTTAGGAACATTTTGTAACTGCTTTTGTAAAAATTGACTGGACGTTTTATAAACTTCCTCTTTTTCTTGCAAAGCAACTTTATTGTCAACAATGGCTAAAGCACCTTTTGGCACTTGAGAAGTAAGTTGTCCTTTCTCATTATAAAGATAGTTGACCATCATTCCCTTTTGACTCTTTTGAAAACGAATACCATCTTCTTGATAAAGTGGTTCCTCTAAACGAATCCAAATTTTTTGAGGAGTAACTTTTTCTACTTTTCCAATTGCTAACCCTTTATGATTGGGTGAAATTGGATTGATGAAATCTTGTTCCTCAAATAAATGCCCTTTGGTAAATTCCCGAAAAAATAAGATTTTCAATTCATCCAAATCTTGATGACTGGGCAAAAGTCCATCCATTAACTGACGATAATACTTTGTGACACAAGCAACATAACTTGGAGATTTCATACGTCCTTCGATTTTGAAACTTTGAATATCACTTTCTAAAAGAGAGGAAAACAACGGAGCCGTATGTAATTCTTTCATTGAAAGAAGATAACCCTCTTTCAGCTCTTGACCATTTTTCAGTAAGCGATAAGGCATTCGACAAGCACCAGCACATTCTCCTCTATTAGCACTTCTTCCACCATTCAAAAAACTAAATAAACAATTTCCGGAATAACTCACACAAAGAGCTCCATGGATAAAGACTTCTTTTTCAAGAGAAGTTTTTATCTTGTTGATAGTGTCAATTGACATTTCTCTTGGAAAAACAACGCGTTTTACACCAATTTCTTCGAGCAATCGAAGTGTTTCTTCAGTACTACAATTGAGTTGGGTAGAAGCATGAATCTCTAAATCAGGATATTGCTTTCGGCAAAGACAAATCATGCCGATGTCCTGCATTAAAATCGCATCAACGCCTAGTTGATACAAATCATCTACTTGCTTTAAAAATGCGGAAACTTCCTTTTCTTTAATCATAGTATTCATGGTGACATAAACTTTGACACCATATAAATGCCCTAAAGTAATGGCTTGTTTTAATTCCTCTTGGGTAAAATTCTTTGCATAAGCTCGTGCTCCAAAAGAAGTTCCTGATAAATAAATCGCATCCGCTCCATGCTGAATGGCAGCTAAAAAACTTTGATAATCTCCAGCAGGACATAATAATTCTTTTTGCTTACTTTGTTGCACAGACACCAATGCCTCCCTTAAAGGTAGATTCATTATACACTTCAGCATTTCCTTTTTGTGTATCATAACATGTCAACTGATAGGCATAATTCATTGTCTTTCCGCTTCTCTGATAGACTGCGACAGTAAGATGACTACAATCATAACGTCTATCACTATAAGGTTTTAATAAATCTGCGGCAACTAATTGTTGGTACGTAATTGGAATATAACAGTTTGTTGTCCAATTATAATGTAAGGAAAAACTCTCTTTTTTATCTTCTACATAAAGTTTCGCTGCAGGAATCGCACTTTTCGCATAAAGCTCATATGCTTGTCTTTTATTCTGCTTTTGAAGATTATTAATTGAAGGAACAATGATAATTAAAAGAAGTCCCATAATCACAATCACAGCTAATAATTCAACCAAAGTAAATCCCTTTTTCTGCATTTGTATCACCTATTTTTATTTTACAACATTTTAAAAAACTTTTCTTCCTTTCTTGCATTTTTTTGAAAAAAAAGAAACTACTCAACTAATTCAAGTGTTTCAATTTCTTCAACAATGGCTTCTTGTTGTTCAACAATAACTTTTAATTTACGTTTAAAGATTTTAATATTCTTATTTAACAAGTCTGCTTCTTTTTCAATGCTTTCCGCTTTTAATAATGCTTCATTGACAATTCTTGAAGCATTGTGTTTTGCATCTTCTACAATCAAATCTGCTTCTTCTCTAGCAAGCCGTTTTACATTATCACCAGTTTTCTCTGCATTGAGAAGCGCTTTTTTCATTGTGTCTTCGAGGGATTCATAGTGAGAAATTTTTTCTTTTAATTTCACGATTTCTTCTTTTTGACTCGCACATTTTTCAATGATTCCTTCTGTTTCGTGAATCACTTCTTTCACAAAGTTGTTGACTTCTTCGCGATTATAACCATTTGTTTCATAGTTAAATTTCTCCACTTTCCTCACCTCCAATTCGGTAAGCTTAGACTACTTTTTTACCAGTTAAAATCGTCGTCTTCTTTTTCAGCACGTTTTGGTTTTGCTGGTTTTGGAGGTACATCATCCGTAATTTTTCCATCTACTTCTACATTATTAGGAGTACATAAGAAAATCCCTCCACCTAATTTTTGTAAATCGCCTCCAATGGCATAAAGTGTTCCACTTAAAAAATCAACAATTCTCTTTGCTTGGTCGGGCGTCACTCGTTTTAAATTGACCACAACTGCATTCCGTTCTTTTAAATGGTCAGCAATTTGTTGACTTTCTGAATAAGCACGTGGTTCTAAAAGCATCATTTTACTGCCAGCTGTTCCTTGGTTATAGCTGTATTCTTCTCTTGACACTTTATAGTATTCCTCTTCTTTAATATTTTCTTCTGGTTCTTCTTCTCCACCAATTAATTTTTTTAATTTATCTAATGCCATATCTATCCCTCCATCTTATCTTTTTTCATTTTATCATATTCCCTATACTACTTGCAAGTAGTTCAATGGTTATTTTGTTGATACCAAATTGATGTAATGTCAACGTTATTGGACAATGGTTCCGGATTTGGTTTTTCAAAATGCATCGAAATCGGCAGACGAAAAGCTTGGCCAAAAGCGATACAATTTCCAGGTTTTAAACTTTTCAATTGTTCAACAACTTCTTTAGAAATATCAGGAACCATATTCTTGATGTACTCTAAATCTTTAGGATGCAAAATTCGCAGAATAATGAAATTGGAACACTGGGAAATAGCAGTATCTGAAAGTTCACAAGGTCTTTGAGTAATGAGTCCTAACAAAACGCCATACTTCCGTCCCTCTTTGGTAATTCTATCAAAAATATTATAGCCAATAATGTCAACATCATGGTCATTTTGCACATATCGATGGGCCTCTTCAATAACAATATGAAAAGGAACACTGCCACGATGTGGATTTTCTACGGCATAGTTAAAGAGAATTTTAGAAATAATTTTAGTAATCACTTTAGCCATGCGGTCATCCACATAATTAATATTAAAGTTGACAAGTTGACATTTGACACCAGTATAATGTGTCAACAATTTTGAAATATACGTACTTCTTGACATATATTCTTTACAATCAAAATAAATACTTGCAGGGCTTTCAACTAAAGAATGAAGTCGAACACTTAATATATTGGCTGTATCAAAAATTTTATCACTTTTTAAAATTCCTTCAGAAATCAAGGCAAAATCCATTGCCATCTCTAAATCTTTTAAGGAGAATTTCACATCTTTACTTGTCTTCATAGGAACATTTGCATTAGGAGTATCTTCTTCAATAATAAATTCCTTTATAAAGGAAACAACGAGTTCCATCTCTTGCAATTTCCCCATTTTATCAATATAAAGACATTGTTTAAACGTTCTCGTGTAACCAGGTTGGACAATTTGTGTTTCCAAGTTCAAATCAGGTGTATTAAACTTCGTCAATACTGCGATTAACTGGTCACGAATTTTAGTAGATTCTTTTCCTGACAATAAAATATCCAACAATGCTTTGGCTATAATATTATTCTTTTCTTTAATGACTTCTTCAGAAGTTCCTGTCAAAATAGGAACTAGATGCAAGGCTTTTTCAATAATGGGTAATTGGCTTGGTGTGGTGACATCTAAAAGCAACGCAAAATCATCAACATCTAATAACCAAAGTGGAATTTGAATCACTTCTGTATCTGCATAGTGTGTATTGGTCGTATAAGTTTTATAGTGAATATTGGGATTGACTTTCTCTAAATCTTTGAAAGCGTTGGTATATTCACCATAGGCATCAAACATAAAAATATTGGCACCAACAGGGGCATCTGCACGAGCAAAAATATTTTGAAATAACCGACTGACTGTAAAGGATTTTCCAGCACCACTATTTCCTAAAATGGCAAAGTGATTACTGAAAAATTGATTGGTATTGACATTGATTCGATAATTTTCATAAATATTAGAAAGGCCAAAATAAGTTTCATTTTTGGTTAAAGTCTGTGAACCTAAAACAAGCTCTAGTTCTTCCATTGTAATAATTCGAACAATGGATTTAAAAGAAGGCTTTTCGGTAGAACCTGGCGTGAAAATGCCATTTTGTAGTTCACCAACAATATTGGCTTTTAACGTTGTTTTAGATGTATTTACGATTTCTCCAACAATTTTTTTAGGACCGTTTTCAAAGATGACATGAATATTAATCAGATTGGCCTGACTGGTCATATCAATTGTCAGTTCTACAAATACTTGATTGTCAACAATTTCTACAATCTTTCCTAACATTTTCATGCCACCTTCTTATTCTTTTATCAGTATATCATGTTTTAATACAAAACTTCAAGAATAAAAGACGATTCCAAAGCGATTGTTGTGCCAATCAATTTGTCTTTTTTGAATTTCTGAAAGTTCATTTTTGTCTTTCCTAAAATTGCTTAGACAAAAAAAGAGGATTGTTCCTCTAACTGTTATACCATTCCTTTAAAGCACTGCTTCCTTCTTTGAATAAATCTTTTATCATAGAAAAGGTAAAGCCAAAGCTTTGTTTCATATTTTTAAAATCTTCTCTTGCTTGTGTACACGTATCTGGATAACTTTCGCAAATTTTAGCGGTCACTTCTAAATATTTGGCAATGGCTTTCGTTTTTAAATTGGACACACCACTTTTGATTTTTGCTTTATAATTGGGAAAAAGTGTATCAATTTTATTATCAATTGTAAGAGCGATTTTTAAGACTTGTAATTTGGCCTTAGCAGAAAGTGAACAGAAAGTGTATCCTTGAATGGTTCCACCTTCAAAAAGAAATTGATAGATTGTATGAAAGCCTGTCTTTACTTTTTCAATAAGACTCGTATCGCTTTCATGTCCATTGTTTACGAGTTGTTCTTGTTCTTGAAAATAGGAAATGACACTTGCTTCGCTGGGTGTGATTTCAATGTTGGCGCTTTCACTAGATGTCGTTCCTTGAGAGGATGCCGATGGTGTAGATGGTTGATTTTCATGTGATGCTTCTGTTTGTGTTGAATCATTTGTGCTCTTAGAAGATGACTCTTCTTGGGATTGTTCTTCTTGATGAAGTTGTTCTTCCTCTTCAACAATTTCTTGTTTAGAAGCGTTTTGTTTTTCATTAGATGAAGGGGCAAATAAGGCTTTTCCTAGAAAAAAGACGCCAAAACATAAACAACAGAACAAGATTCCTAAACCAAATAGAACCAACTCTTTTCGATGAATATTTTTCATAAACTTCCCTCTTTTTTGCTTATTATTTTTTTTGATTATTTTTCTATTTCTAACCCAATTGGACAATGGTCACTTCCAAGAATTTGGTCGTAAATCATTGTCTTTTTAACATGTGGTAGAAAGGATTTGGAACAAAGAAAGTAATCGATTCTCCAACCAATATTTCTTTCTCTTACGCCTGGCATATAACTCCACCAAGTATACTTATCCTGTTGTTTTGGATGAAAATAACGATAAGTGTCAACGAAGCCACTTTCTAAAAGTTCTGTCATTTTTTCCCGTTCTTCATTTGTGAAGCCTGCATGCCCTATATTTTCTTTGGCATTTTTAATATCTATTTCTTCATGGGCAACATTCAAATCACCACATACAATAACAGGATGCTTTTCCTCTAATTTTTTTAAATAGTTTCGAAAATCATCTTCCCAACGCATGCGATAACTCAATCTTGACAAATCACGTTTTACATTAGGAACATAGACATTTACTAGATAAAACTCTTCAAATTCTAAGGTAATTACTCTTCCTTCATGGTCATGTTCTTCTATACCAATTCCAAACGTGACTTGTAATGGTTCTTTTTTGGTATAAATAAGTGTTCCTGAATATCCTTTCTTTTCTGCCGGATTTAAAAAATCAATATAATTTTTCGCTAAAAAAGGAATTTGGCTTCGAACGGCTTTTACTTCTTGTAAGCAAAAAATATCTGCATCAATTTCTTTGAAAAAATCTTCAAATCCTTTTTTTAGGCAAGCTCTAAATCCAGCAACATTCCAAGAAACTATTTTCATCTTATCACATCCTAACGTTTCTTTTATGCAAAGAAAAAGCCTTGAGTTTCCAAGGCTGATAATCAAAATGGTCGGAAAGACAGGATTTGAACCTGCAACCGCCTGGTCCCAAACCAGGTGCTCTACCAAGTTGAGCCACTTT
>CANQOD010000038.1 GCA_947625395.1 uncultured Bacilli bacterium | reverse complement strand
AAATGGTTTCTTCCTTTGAAACCTGTTCTTATGAAGTCTTACTAATCACAGGACAAGAATACTATGCCTCGTATCAAACACTAAAAATTCCAAAAAATGTAAAAATTGTCCCTTTTATAAGTGAAATTTTAGGCATTTTAAAGTGTGCTGATCTGATTGTCAGTCGAGCTGGGGCTTCCTCTATTGCTGAAATTACAGCCTTAGGACTTCCTTCTATCTTAGTCCCAAGTCCTTATGTCACACACAATCATCAAATGAAAAATGCCCAAGCATTAGAACAAGCAGGAGCCTGTCAGATTTTAGAAGAAAAAGATTTTTCTAAAGAAACATTGCTTCCCATGATTGATCAAATACTTAAAAATCAAAATCAATGGCAACATATGCATGAAGCAGCCTTAAAAATGGGCGTTGTTGATAGCGCAACACAAATTTATGAAGAAATTAAAAAATTAGTAAAGGAAAATGAACAGTGAAAGAATTCATCGATAACTTTGAACAATTAGAATTAGGAACCATTCTTTTAAAACCACAGTTAGCCAAATATACGACTTATCGTGTAGGCGGAATTGCTGATTGCATGGTATTTCCTAAGAATGTAGATGCCCTTGTCAAAACATGTCGTCTGATTAAAAAATATCAACTTCCTTATAAGGTATTAGGAAAAGGTTCCAATACGCTTTTTAGTGACCGCCCTTATCATGGTGTGATTATTAAATTAGATGCATTTGATGAAGCAGTCTTTTATGAAAATAAAGTGCGTGTGGGTGCAGGCTTTCCTTTGATTCGTCTTGCAAGTCTTGCTGCCAAACATGCCTTGACAGGACTTGAATTTGCAAGTGGTATCCCTGGAACAGTTGGTGGTGCTATTTTCATGAATGCTGGTGCCTATAAAAGCGATATGGGCTACATTGTTCAAAGTGTAAAAGTATTAACACCTGATTTTAAAGTCATCACGTTAACCAATCAAGAGTTGCGTTTTCACTATCGCACTTCTTTTCTTCAAACACATCCTAAATATATTTGTATCGAAGCAATTTTAAAACTTCATAAAGGAAAAAAATCAGCAATTGAAAGTGTGATGCGGGAAAGACGAGAAAGAAGACTTGAAACGCAGCCATTAGAATATCCAAGCGCCGGCAGTGTCTTTCGAAATCCAAAAGAAGATTTACCAGCGGGAAAAATCATTGAAGAATTGGGCCTCAAAGGCTTCAAAAAGGGTGGCGCTCAAGTTTCAAAAAAACATGCGAACTTTATTATTAATAAAAATCATGCGACAGCAAGTGACATTCACGATTTAATTTTATTTGTCCAAAAAGAAGTGGAAGAAAAGTATCATATAACATTAAAAGTAGAACAAGAATTTGTGAATTGGGAGTAGATATGGCAAAAGTTGTGAAGAAAAAGAAAATTAAGTGGATTCCTTTTTTAATGACGATTACCATTTTAGGAATTGTTCTTTTTCTCGTGCAGCTTTTTATTCGAATTCCTACTCAAAATGTTTTAATTACAGGCAATGAGATTGTGAGTGATATCGATATTTTAGAGCTTTCTGGATTGAGTGATTATCCAAGTTTTTGTCTGACTACAGCCATGTCCATTGAACGTAGATTAAAAGCCAATCCTTTCATTGAAAGTGTACATGTCAAAAGAAAATTCTTTCATATGTTTGTTTTAGAAATTGAAGAACGTGAAATTCTCTATCAAAAAGAAGAAGATGGCAAATATGTCCTAGAGAATGGAGAAGAAACAACCCTCGATGAAGGCGTTGTCTTCAACGTTCCTAAACTAGTGAACTATGTTCCAAATAATAAAAGCAAATCTTTCCTTAAAGGACTTAAGAAGATTAAAAGAAACCTACGTGAGCGAATCTCAGAAATGACCTATGTTCCCAATGAATATGATAAGGACCGTTTTCTTCTTTATTTAGATGATGGAAATATGGTGTATTTAACCCTTACAAAATTTTCAATGCTCAATTATTATGAAGAAGTGCTTCCACAATTAGAGGGAAAAAAAGGAATCCTTTATTTGGATTCCGGCAATCATTTTAAAATTATGGAATAATTAGAATATAGAGATGATAGTTAAAATCATATTATGAAACATATGAAGCGCAATCGTTGTAAAAACTGTATCTGTGTCATAATAAGCAAGACCAAAACAAAATCCTAAAGCTCCATAAGGAATGATGTAGAAAACATCTACAAAGGTATGGACATTTCCAATGACATGCATACCACCAAAAACAAGACCCGTGACAAGAGCAAATGCCCATTTGTTTTCAATGAGAGTTCGAAAGCCTTTTCGAAAAACAACTTCTTCAACAAAAGGAGCAATCAGTCCTGCATTAATAAACATAAACAATGGAAGCGCATCAATCATCGCTCGAACTGCTTGTTCA
Source organism: uncultured Bacilli bacterium (assembly GCA_947625395.1). Taxonomy (GTDB): domain Bacteria; phylum Bacillota_I; class Bacilli_A; order RF39; family UBA660; genus CANQVB01. Next base: position 6,950 of record CANQOD010000038.1, on the reverse strand, counting down.
TTCCCAGCAATGTGTTGACTTGAAAAGAGATTAATAATGATATTACTAACCATCATAATAACAAGACCTACAGTCCAATATCCAAATCCTGTATCTAAACAACTTCGCCAATTTTTTTTGAAAATGTGAAATTCTTTTTTTAAATCTTTCCAGTAAATAAGGGCAATGAGAATGGCTGCACCAATATTGGAAAATAAAGAGAGTAAAATTTGTATATGAGGAGTTATTTTTTTGATGTGCAACAACAGGACGGGAATGTATTGTAAATAGCCTGAGTAATAAAAACAGGCAAAACATAAAACAAATTTGAACAGCTTTTTTAGATAGGAAATGATTTTTTCTTTTTTCATTGAAATCTCTTCTTTCTAGTATTTATCATAACATATTTATGCATTGAAAAACAGAACTTTCATTCTCTATTTTAAAAATTGACAAAAGATGGTATAATCAAGCATAGAAGTAAAGGAGTTCGTTATGGCAAAAGAAGAACAGACAAAAGCAAAAGTAACATCAAAGTTAGAACGATTTGGCTTATTTTTAATCAATCCAATGGTTGCAAAACTAGATAAAGTTGATGAGAAAGGGGACCCTGCAACGACACAAGGTGGTATCGTTAAAAAAGCTGTCTTTTTACTTGCTCTGACCATCGTTGGTGTTGTACTGTATTTTCTTACAAAAGATTTGATTCCAACAACTTATATGACAACTGTTGAAGGGTACACAATCAATATGATTGAAGTAGGCATCATTGTCGGATTGCTCATTTTAGGAGTACTTGCACCAATCATTTCGTTTAAATTCGTGGGTGCTTCTTCGGTTTTAGGAAGTTTATATTCTCTCATACAAGGTTATGTTTTAGCCTTTCTCTTTCAATTTTTTGGTAAAGATTACCTTTATCCTTGCTTCATTGCTTTAGGAATGACTATTTTCATTGTTTTGGCAATGCTTTTCCTCTATCGCTTGCATTGGATAAAAATTGAAAAGAAATTTACCTCCATGCTTATTACAATCATTGTAGTTGGTCTTTTGTTAAGCTTGATGACCGTCATTCTTGATTGCATCCCAGCGACCAAAGAATATGTTGACTTTCTATATCAAAATAAAGTCGTTGTTCTTCTTGTAGGAAGTATTGGTATTGCCATTGCTAGCTTATTCTTATTGGTTGATTTCGAAGTGATTCATCACTGTGTAGAAAGTCAGTTACCTAAAAAATATGAGTGGTTAGCTGCCTTTGCACTTTCATTCTCTGTCATTGAAATCTATGTGAAAGTGTTGAACTTTATTTTAAAAATAACGCAGAAAAACGAAGACTAAAAAAAGAAGATAAAAAGAGGGCTAGAAAGTCGCTCTTTTTTTCGCACTTGAAAAAAGGGAGGAAATACAACTGGATAAAAAAAGCATTGCTCGTCTTCCTTGGCCTATGCTATAATGAAAAAAGCCGCGTGGACGACAAGGAGGAAAACATGTTTCAATATGCTTTAAAAGATTATCAAAAAGAAGTGAAGCAATTAGATGAAAAAGCAGTTACAGTTCAATTAGAAGAGTTAGAGGCACAACAACAGTTGGCACATCTTGAACGCTATTGGCAATATTGTGATGAAATGGCACAAGCACAAAAAGGAATTTTATATGGTTCCGGTTATTGTGTATCTTTTGCTTGCTTGGGTTGTATTGCTCCGTCATTAGTATATCAAATTGGATGTGGAATTTTAAGTGTTGTGGCTGGTGCTTGGTCCATTAAAAATATCAAAGTTTGCCTACAAAGACGAAACGAAGTCTACCATTATGCAGAATATACGCAGTTATCGAATGAGGAACAAGAAGAATTTTTTGAAGAACAACAAAAAGAAATCCGAAGAACCCAACAAGAACTTGCTCTTATTCAAGAAGAAAAGAAAGAGAAAGAACAGGAATTTCAAGAGGACTGTTTCTTTGGAATGCAACATCATGAACCTTATTATCTTGCGGATACAGAAGAAGAATACCAATCTCTTGTAAAACAACAAGCTTACTGTCAAATCGCTTTAGAGGATTATTTCGCTTCCTTACCTCTTTATCAAAGAGTAGAAAACTGTTCTGTTCTTTCCGATAGTCCTGTGTTGAAAAACAAACAAAAAACTTTGACAAGCCTAAAAAAATAAGTTATAATGAACCTTAAGAAAGGAGTGGGAAACAAGAAATCCCACTCTTTCGTTTCGTAGGAGGTGTAAAGTGAAAGAACAAATCAGTGCGCTTGTGGATGAAAAGATAAAAGCACTCAACTTGGTTGTCAGTAATGTACAAGTGGTTCAAGAGGATGGTGTGAAATCTCTTGAAATAGAACTGGATAGTACCGATATCATTGACCTTGACCGAGTGACACAAGCCACAGAAATCATCAATCCCATTTTAGATGCATCAGGACTGATTGATGCTACGATTGATGTCGTCGATATTTATGGAAAAAGCAAAGAAGAGGTGGAAAAATGAACGGAAAAGAATTTATCCAAGCAGTAGACCATATTGTAAAAGAAAAAAATATTGATAAAGCAATTGTCTTTGATGCAATGAAGTTAGCTTTATCTTCTGCTTACAAAAAAAACACAGGTAATAAGAATAGTAATGTGAAAGTGACAATCGATGAAAATACAGGCGATATTAAAGTATACTCTTACTTAACTGTTGTAGAAGATGACAAGATGACCAAAGAAGAGTATGAAGACTACTTATTTGAACATTACGAAGAAGAAGATGAGGACGAAGAAACTGAAGAAATGATACATGAAGAAACTGAAAGCGAAAAAGAAGAACAGGAAGCAGAAGACGACGGGGAAGAAGAGCAAGAGGAAGAAAAGATGTCTTTCTTTAATAAAGATACAGAAATTAAACTTTCAGATGCTAGAAAAATCAATCCTTCACTCAATATCGGTGATACCATTGATACAGAAGTAACACCAAAAGATTTTGGTCGTGTCGCAGCCTCTACAGCCAAGCAAGTTGTCGTTCAAAAAATTCGGGAAGCAGAAAGAAATAGTATTATGGATGAATTTGGGGACAAAGAAAATGAATTGCTGATTGGAACAGTTGCCCTTGAAGATACAGATAACTATTTTATTGATTTGGGTAGATGCAATGGAATTCTTCCAAAGAAAGATATTATTCCTGGTGAGAAAATTGAGATGGGTTCTCAAATTAAAGTGTATGTTACTAAGGTAGACAATAATGGTCGCAACTTACTCATTCTTTTATCAAGAAGACATTTTGGATTTGTAAAACGTTTATTTGAACTAGAAATTCCAGAGCTTTCTGATGGTAGCGTTTTACTATATAGTGTAGCAAGAGAACCAGGTGTACGTAGTAAAGTTGCCGTTTATTCTGAAAATGCTAAAATTGACCCAATTGGTGCTTGTATCGGAGAAAAAGGAAGCAGAATTGCTAATATTATTACGGAGTTACATGGAGAAAAGGTTGATGTGATTCGTTATGATAAAGATCCAGCGGTCTTTATTGAAAATGCCCTTTCTCCAGCCAAAGATTTAACAGTTGCGATTACAGATCCTAAGAAGCAAGAAGCACTTGTCATCGCAGATGGTGATAATTTCTCATTAGCCATTGGAAAACGAGGATTAAATGCAAGATTAGCTTCTAAATTAACCAATTATAAAATAGATATTAAAACAAGAGAACAAGCAGAAGAGTTAGGCATCAATATTCGATAAGAAGGAGAAGATATCTATTGGAAAAACAAATCCTTAAAGGATATAAAGGCGCAGTGGATCGCCTAGGAAATTTTTATCCATTTACCAAAGCGGAAGTCCTATCCGCATGTCATGATAAAGGATTTCGAGTATTGGCTTTAGAAGTATTAAAAGAGGACCCTAGAATTTCTTTTCTACAAGTAAAAGATAATTTAGAGCATCCAGAGTATTATAAAGTCAATTATCAAGATTTTGATTATAAGGCTTTAGCCATTGACTTTTTAGGTTTGTGTTCTTTTTCAATTTATGGAAAACAACTAGGAAGCTATGCTGCGATTGAAGTGCCAAATCCAAGTATTTATGGGTATGCAATTACAAGAGAGCAACAAGAAACGTTGTGTAAATTAGTAGAAATTAATCAATGTAGTCTTGAGTCATTAAGACCTATTTTTCAGACAACTACTTATGAGACTACACTTGGTTATCAGTATGAAAAACTACCAAAAGAATAAGGAGGTAGAAAATGAAGGTAAGAAAAATTCCCATGCGCACGTGTGTTGTTAGTGGAGAAAAGTGTGAAAAAAGAGAACTTTTAAGAATTGTTAAGACGCCTGATGGAGAAGTTCTTGTTGATGAAACAGGAAAGAAAAATGGAAGAGGTGCATATATTAAAAAGGATATGCAAATCTTAGAAAAGGCTAAGAAGAGTAAAGTCTTAGAACGTAAATTGGAGTGTACGATTCAAGACGATGTTTATCAGGAAATTGAAAAAGCAATTATGCAATAAAAAAAGATAAGAGAGGTGAAGCGTATGACAGTAAAAGAGTATGCAGAAGATGTAGGAAAAACGGTAGAGGAAATTCTTGCTCTGTGTGAAAAATTATCTATCTCAGTAACGGGAAGCGATGATTTGCTTGATGAGGATGCCATTATTATTTTAGATAATCAAATGCAAGAACAAGAAGAGGATATGACAGGGGATGAAGAAACCCTTGCAAAAATTGAAATGGATGAAAAGGCAGAAGCTCTTGCTGATATGGTTGTTCAAGAAGAAAAAAACTTCACAAAAGTAAAGAAGAAAAAACCAGAAAAGAAAGTGGATACGGCCAGTTTTAAAGAAGAGAGAAAAAAGCTTTATAAACATCGTGAAAAGTTACAAAGCAATGAGAAAGAAACTGATGATACCGTTGTTGTTTATAAAGAGGGTATGACGTTAAAAGATTTGGCAGATGCACTTTCTGTTCCGGCGAGTGAACTCATTAAAAAATTAATGAGACTCGGAGTCATGGCAACTTTAAATAATCCTCTTTCTTTTGAAAATGCGGAGATTTTAGTTGTTGATTATGATAAAACGTTGAAAAAAGAAGAAACGCAAGATATTTCAAATTTTGAAAATTATGAAATTGAAGAAAATGAAAAAGATTTAGTAAAACGTCCACCAGTAGTAACGATTATGGGACATGTTGACCATGGAAAGACGACTTTATTAGACTATATTCGAAAAAGTCATGTTGCAAGTGGTGAAGCTGGTGGAATTACGCAGGCGATTGGTGCTTATCAAGCTGCTTACAAAGATGAAGTGATTACCTTTATTGATACTCCAGGACATGCAGCATTCACGGAAATGCGTGCTCGTGGTGCAGCGATTACTGATATTGTAATTATTATTGTTGCTGCTGATGATGGTGTTATGCCTCAAACGAAAGAAGCCATTGATCATGCGAAAGCTGCTCATGTGCCTATCTTAGTGGCTATTAATAAAATTGATAAGCCGGATGCCAATGTTGAAAAAGTGATGACTGGTCTTGTGGAAGCAGGATTGACTCCTGAAGAATGGGGTGGCGATGTTTTAGTATCTAAGATTTCTGCTGCTACTGGAGAAGGGGTTGACGCTTTATTAGAAAATATTTTACTCGTAGCGGAAATGAGTGAATTAAAGGCAAATCCAAAACGGTATGCAATGGGAGCTGTGATTGAAGCTCAGATGGACAAGCATGTGGGAAGTATTGCTAGTATTTTGGTGCAAAACGGAACTCTTCGTTTAGGAGATCCTATTGTAGTGGGAACTGCTTATGGAAAAGTAAGAACGATGAAAAATGACCGAGGCGAAGAAATTACAGAAGCACTTCCATCAACACCGGTAGAAATTACAGGACTTTCTATTTTGCCTGCTGCTGGCGATAAATTTATGGCCTTTGAAACGGAGAAACAAGCGAAACAAATTGCTGAAGAAAGAGCTCTTCGTTCTCGAGAACAGGATACAAATAGAACTGGCATGAGTTTGGAAGATTTATTTGGACAAATCCATGAAGGTTTAAAAGAAATTAATGTTGTCTTAAAAACAGATGTGAATGGAAGTTTAGAAGCAGTTCGAAACTCATTAGAAAAGATAGATGTGGAGGGTGTGAGAATCAACGTTATTCGTGGTGGTGTGGGTGCCATTACTGAAAGTGATGTTGTACTTGCTCAAGCGAGTCATGCAATTATTATTGGCTTTAATGTACGAGGAACTGCTAAAGTGAATGAAATTGCGAAAGAATATGGTGTAGAAATAAGACTTTATGACATTATTTATAAAGTCGTAGAAGATATGGAAAGTGCAATGAAAGGCATGTTAGATCCTGAATATGAAGAAAAAGTCATTGGCACACTAGAAGTGCGACAACTATTCAAATTTTCTAAAGTGGGAATGATTGCTGGTTGCCATGTGACTTCAGGAACGATTAAAAACAATTCACAAGCACGAGTGATAAGAGACGGTATTGTCATTTATCACGGAAGTATTAAGACACTACAGCATGAAAAAGATCAAGTGAAAGAAGTTAAAAATAATATGGATTGTGGTCTTACTTTGACAGATTTTCAAGATTATAAAGAAAATGATGTCATTGAAGTTTATGAACTCGTTGAAATTGAAAGGTAGAAATGCCTTTCTTTTTTGGCGAAAAAACGTTAACTACAGAGATAAACGCCCGAAAAAGAAAAAATAAGTAATAAAAAATTAAATGCACGTAAAATAAGAGTAAATAAGAATAAAAATTATAAAAATTAATAAAAAAGATGGCAATATAAAGCAAAAAATGGAAAATTAATGCACACAAAAGGACGGGCAGTTTGGAAAACATAATTTTGAAAAGATATAACTGCTCGTAAAATTATATTCTGATAAAAGTATCTAGCTTACACAAAAAAATAAATACATAAACTAAGATACGAAAAGATATTATAAACTATTTTTAAGTAAGTAACAAATAAAGATAAACTTTATTTGAA
>CANQOD010000037.1 GCA_947625395.1 uncultured Bacilli bacterium | reverse complement strand
GAATCTTCGGATTGTGATAAATCAAGCAATCTTGTAATCAAATGATTCATTCTTTCTGACTCACTCTTTAAATGATGAATCCATTTTTCGTTTTCTTTCGTCGTTTTCAGACAATCAATACTAGCAATCATGACTGCTAAAGGTGTTTTTAGTTCATGAGAAGCATTGGCAACAAACTCTTTTTGACGTTGAAAACTTAACGCCACAGGTTCCGTAATCCAATCTGTAATCTTTTTGCTAATTAAGCAGTTAACAATTTCTCCTAAAAAGAACAGAATCAAAGAAAGAAGCATTTCCTTTAATAAATAATTTCTTGAACTCGCAATATTGACAATTGTTAAAAACTGCGCATCGACAAAATGATAGGCAAAAGAACTGGTATATAAATTTCCTATTTTGATTTCATTAGGAGAAGCTTTTTGAAGAATCTCTTCTGCTTTTTCTAAAACAGTCAAATCCAAGGAACTATCCCCATAACTAATTTTGCCAATAATATGATTATAAGAATCTAAAACAAAGGTATAAACATCATATTCCATGATGATTCGATTACGTGGTTCTTCAGTATTAACACTTAAATTTCTTGGAAGTTTCTCCACATCATTAGAAATAAAATTTCTCATTCGTGTAATGCTATTCAAAATACCAGAATACTCTCTTTGATAGACTTGGACATTGAAAAAAATGACAAAGAAAAGACCGATAAAAGAAATAATCGTAAAGATAGTATAAAACGTTTTATTTCTTAAATTCTTCATTTTATTTCTCCATTCTATACCCGAGTCCACGGACAGCTTTAATCGTGACAGTTGAACCAATAATCTTGATTTTCTTTCTTAAAAAAGATAAGTAAGCTTCTAAGTTATTTGATTCAAAATCATTATCAATTCCCCATACTTTATCATAGATTTGCTCTTTGGAAATAATTGCCTCTTTGTTATTCATAAAATATTCTAACAACATCAATTCTCGGTAAGGAATATGAATCGATTCATCTGTCGTAAGGCACGTTAAAGTAGAGGTACGAATATTGAAACTCAAATCACCATATTCAATGACATCCTGAGGCGTGTTTTTTCCATTTTTTCTCAATTGAACATTGACTCTAGCAATTAATTCTTCAATATGAAAGGGCTTTGTAACATAATCATCTGCTCCAAAATCAAATCCTTTTAGTTTATCATCCAGTCCAGCTTTGGCAGTCAATAAAATCACTTTTGCCGTAATAGAATTGTCTTTCATCTCTTGTAAAATTTCAAGACCATTCATTTTGGGCAACATAATATCTAAAATGATTAAATCATAAATATTGGTTAAAGCATTATAAAGTCCCTCTTCCCCATCTGTACTGATATCAACTTCATATTTTTCCTGTTTCAACTTTGTCGCAATGACATCAGCAAGACTGTATTCATCTTCGACGACTAAAATCCGCAAGTGCATCACCTCTTTTGAACGTTTTTTTGTTATTTTACCATATAGAATGAAGATTAAAGAAAGATTAAAACCCGGCTTTTTTGTCTACTTTTCCTAAAATAAAACTGTAAAAAATGAACAGACTCTTTTAATTTTTGGAAAAACAGCTTTCTTAAGAACGTTCTTTTTCTTGATATCGAAGACAATAAAATGCAATCAGAATAGACCCTAGACTATTTCCTAAAATCATAATGAGCAAATAAGCCAAAACTTTCCAAGAAAAAACACCGGCAATACTAAAATAAAACATATTGGCAATACAGTGTTCAAAACCACATAAGATAAAAGCCATCACTCCCATAAAAATCGTCATATATTTTCCAAGCACGTCTTTTTGTTTTTTATAATTATTAACAGCAATATACATTATCATTCCACAAAAAATTGCTAAGATAAAGATACTTAAAGGTTGGTCATTTAATTTCACTTGGACAAGATTTTTGGCAGCTTCCTGATACGCTTTAAATCGCGTGCATCGCATGAGTGTTCCCACAACAAAGGTTCCTAAAAAATTTCCTATTAAAGATAAGAATAATTCCAATAGATAATGCAACTTATTTTCTAATAGATACCCGACTTTACCTGTATAGAGATAAAACGAATACATACACACAGTCAGCAATCCAAACGAAAAGATAAAGGAACCAACAATTTTATTTTCAATTGCTAAATAAGCAATACCACCAATACCAATAAGTACTCCAGCATAAAATCCCTTTATCAAAAAATCGATATACTTTTTCATTTTTTCCTCCTACTTCTACCGGCTATTTGTCGATGGATAACGATGTTCAAAAGCCGTTTGTTTTCGTTTTTTAGTATATCACAGGACAAACAATAATGCTATTTTTTAAGGTAAAATGTAGATTTTTCAAGCAATGTTTTTGAAACAAAAAAAGACAAGTAGAGAGAAGAACTTATCTCTTAAGCCTAGAAATCAACTATAGCTTCAGTTTTACCGCTTGACTTGTCTTTTTTGTATCTTTGCTAATTCTCTTTTTAAATCTTCTTGCTTTAAACTTTCACGCTTATCATAATTCTTCTTTCCTTTACAAAGCCCTAACAAAATTTTTGCTTTATTCTTCACAAAATAGAGTTTTAAAGGAATTAAAGTATATCCCTCCAGGCGAATTTTTTGATGCAACTTTTTGATTTCGCTTTTATGAAGAAGTAATTTTCTAGTTCGCAACTCATCATGATTAAACAAATTGCCCTCTTTATAAGGACCAATAAACGTATTCAGTAAGAAGCATTCTCCTTGTCTAATAATGGCATAACTGTCTTTTAAATTACAATGTCCTTGACGAATCGCTTTCACTTCAGTACCAACTAAACTTAATCCGCATTCATAAGTATCCTCAATAAAATAATCATGTTTCGCACGACGATTGACAATTTCCATACAAAACTCATTCCTTTCCCTTTTTTGTTCAAGGCTTCCATTGGGATTTTTCATTATCTTAGGTAACGTCTTTTCTTGGAAATCAATTTTTCGTTACCCACCAAGAACTGGCATTTCTACTTGGTCCCCTAAAAATTCTTGGACAACACCTTTATAACGTTGATAGTACGTTAAATAATTAGGAAGCACCGCATTCGAAAGTTGCGTATATGGATACACCTCAAAATTTCGAATCGCACCATTATAATACGTATATAAAAGTTCAGCCTTTAACGAATCCAGTGCTATCGTGGTAATGCCACGATTGGTCACTTTTCTTATCTTAACAGAAGCAAGAAGCCCCGTCAATCTCTCAACTCCCTCTTGTGCAGAAATAAAATTACCAAGGGAGTAAATAACCAGTGTTTTTCCTATGTAAGCAATCGGTTCTACGACATGCGGATGTGCCCCAATAATGATATCCACACCAAGAGAAGATAAATAGTTAGCAATCCGTTCTTGGTCACTTGAAACGCCTAAGGAATACTCAATTCCCCAATGCATCGCAACAATGACAACATCCACTTTGTCACGAACAGCCTCAATGTTCTTTTTCGCTAACTCGTCACTATAAACATTGTTTAAATACTCTTTACCAGTAGGCGTTTCAAGGCCATTGGTCCAAGTCGTATAAGAAAAGAAAGCATACTTAATTCCATTGATTTCATAAATTTTCTCTTCATCCCGTTCCTCAAAAGAAAGATAACTTCCAGCTGTCACTGCAGGCTTGTCTTTCCAATAATTGACAGAATTGATAACACCTTGTTCCCCTTTATCCATTGTATGATTTGTAGCTAAAGAAACAAGATTAAATTTGGCATCTAAAAAGGCATCTCCAACTTCCTGAGGAGAATTAAAACGTGGATAAGTAGAAAGTCCTAACGAAGCACCACCTAAAATAGTTTCCTGATTATAATAACGCAAGTCATAGTTTTCTATCATCGGCTTAATTCTTGCAATCATGGGCTTAAAATCATAACTACCATCTGCTTGACGCGCATCCTGATAAACTGCACTATGAATCAAAGCATCCCCAACCATAACCAAGGAAGCCTCTTGGACCTCTTCCTCTTTTAAGGCAACATCATAAATTTTTTCCTCTTTTTTCTTTTCTTGACAAGCAAAAATTTGGAAACTGATTCCCGCACTAATTAAGAAAACTCCAGATAAGAAAAGAAAGACGAACATCTTAAACGATTTTTTTAATTTTCTTTTCTTTCTCCTTTTCATACTCACCACTTATTCCTTTCACTGCTTACAAAATACAAATCACAAAGACGATTCATTTTCAGAGGATACTTTTTTTACAATTTCAAAGTCAATTTGTTTTTCTTCTTTAGAAGCACGGACTACTTTTACAACAAGTCTTTCACCAATTCGATATTCGATATGGCTCTTTTCACCGGTTAAAGTCATTCGCTCTTCATCATAGTGGAAAAAGTCATTCATATCTTTAATAGGAACTAACCCCTCAATTAAATTATCCAACTCAACAAACAGTCCAAAACTCATAACAGAAGAAATCATTCCCTCAAATTCTTCACCAATATGTTGTTCCATGTATTCCGCCATTTTCATATCTTCAACTTCTCTTTCACAGTCAACACTTGCTCGTTCTTTCATAGAAGAGTGTTCAGCAATATAAATCAACTTTTCTTCATAAGTATGAAGCGTATGGCTTGATAAGTTTTGGTCAAATAAATATGTATGTAAAAGTCGATGAACTGTAGTATCAGGATACCGTCTTATCGGACTGGTAAAATGTGTATAGCAACGACTAGCAAGTCCAAAATGACCAACATTATCTTTGGAATAAATTGCTTTTTGCATGCTTCTTAACATCAAGCTTGCCAAAATCTTATATTCCTTTTTATCTTCTAAAGATTGGAGGATTTTTTGAATCGTCTTTGGATGATTGTCTTTGACTTTTCCCTCAACATGATAGCCTAAAGTACTTACGAAATTTAAAAATTCCTTTATTTTTTCTTCTTTTGGACTTTCATGAATTCGGTAAATAAATGGTAAATTCATATAGAAAATATGACTTGCGACACATTCATTCGCAGCAATCATAAAATCTTCGATGAGCTTTTCCCCCGTACCACGATTACGCAATTTAATTTCGGTTGGAACACAGTTTTCATCCACTAAGATTTTAGCCTCATCAATATCAAAGTCAATGGCACCTCTAGCGTGTTTCACTTTTCTTAAAATTTGAGAAAAGTCCCGCATCTTTTTTAAGGTTTCTACAAAAGGTTCATACCCGTTTGGAACTTCATTTTTCTCTAAAATCTGATTTACACAATGATATGTCATTTGTTTTCTACTTTTGATAACACTTGGAAAAATATCATAAGATGTCATATTTCCATTCCAGTCAAACTGCATTACACAGCTGATAGTAAGACGGTCAACATTTGGATTTAAGGAACAAATTCCATTTGATAATTCATGAGGAAGCATCGGAATAACTCGGTCAACTAAATAAACACTCGTTCCTCTTTCTAAGGCTTCAGAATCCAGTGCAGTTCCCTCTTGCACATAATGACTCACATCAGCAATATGCACACCCAACTCATAACCATCAGGAGTTTGCTTCAATGAAATAGCATCATCAATGTCCTTTGTATCATCGCCATCAATCGTAAAGATTTCTTCTTCTCTTAAGTCTTTTCTTCCCTGATATTCTTCCTCTAAAACATGGTCCGGAATCTTTTTTAACTCTTCTTTCACATCCGCACTGAATTCAGTTGGAATTTCATATTGATAAACAATCGATAAAATATCAACACCTGGGTCATTTTTATGACCAATAATCTCGACAACTTTTCCCTCGCTTTGCTGATTAGAAATTCTCTTTAAAATCTCAACGACTACTTTATGTCCATCTACTGCATGCATCGCATTTTCTCTTGTGACAAGTACTTCCATTAAAATTTTACTATCATCTAATTTGACAATACCAATCTCGTTTTGAAAGTGAATTTCCCCTACAAAACGATTACTAGAACGCTTTAAAACGCGAAGAATTCTTCCCTCTTGCCTATCTAAATTCTTTTTACTCGTAATCTCCACTAAGACAAGGTCCCCATGGAGAGCACCATTGATATTTTCTTTTGCAATATAGATGTCTTCGGTCTGATTTTCCACATCGACAAAGCCAAATCCTTTTTGATTTGCATGCATGATTCCTTTTTTCAAGTGACTATCTTCTAAAATCATATATTTATCTTTATTGGTATGATAAATCAAAGCTTCTTCCTCTAAATGATATAAGACTTTTGTCAATTCTTCTAAAGGCATTTCTGTTCCTAATAATGCTTCTAATTCAAAGATTGTAATTGCTTTTTCTTGTTGTTTTAAAATTTCCAATATCTTTTCTTCCATGTTTTTCACCTACTGTCTTTCTTCTATCATAGCATGTTTTCTGTAAATTTCCCACTTTTTCTTCTTTTTCGGAAGAGAGATTTTTTTAGTTTGAAAATACAGCAAAAGAAAAAGTAAACATTTTGAATGTCTACTCGAAAAGGGATTTTCTTCTATTTCCTTTTTTAGCTTCCTCTTGTTGTTTTCGCATTGATTGCTTTTTAAAAGAAAGATGCAACTAAACAAATCACAAAAAAGGCAAGTCCTAAACACATGGTAATTCTACTGATGGCAAGTTCTGTACCTCTTTCTTTTCTTTGACTAAATAAGTCTGAATTTCCACCAGAAAAGATTTGCGAAGCGCCCTCTGCTTTTCCACTTTGTAAAAGAACAATGACGATTAAACAAATGGATATAATTAAAAGTACTGTTTCCATAAAGTTCCTCCATAACGCTATTATTTTAACACAAATGCCTTTAGAATGCAAAAGGATTTGTTTTTAGGCTTCTTGTTCTAGTTTTTTCACTTGTTCAAGTAAGACACCAGTTCCCTCAACAACACAGGTAAGTGGTGAATCAGCAATAAAGACAGGAACTTGTAATTCTTTATTAAAGAGTTCTGTAAGTCCTCTTAACATCGCTCCTCCACCAGTTAAAATAATTCCTTTTTCCACGATATCCCCAGATAATTCTGGTGGTGTTTGTTCTAAAACATTGGTGGCTGCTTTAATAATTTTATAAAGGCTTTCATGAAGCGCTTTTTCTGTTTCCTCTTCGGTAATTTCAATGGTATCAGGTAAGCCTGTCACTAAATTACGTCCTCGAACTTCCATTGTTTCTTTCTTACTTGGCTTAAAGACATTGCCAAAATGAATTTTGATATCTTCAGCAGTTTTATCCCCAATCAATAATTTGTATTGGTCTTTAATATATTTGATAATATCTTGGTCAAAGACATTGCCAGCAATCCGAATGGATGCACTGGTTACGATATCATCAAGGGAAAGCACCGCAATATCTGTTGTTCCTCCACCTATATCGATGACCATATTACCACTCGGTTTGGAAATGTCCATTCCTGCACCAATAGCAGCAACTTTAGGCTCTTCTTCAATATAAACACGGCGTGCCCCTGTTCTTTCAGCTGCTTCTTTAATGGCATTTTTTTCTACAGGTGTAATATTGGATGGACAACAAATTAAAATTCGAGGGCGTGATAAAATATTTTTTGCATGAATTTTTTTAATAAATGTATTCAACATGATTTCCGTAATTTCAAAATCTGCAATCACACCATCTTTCATAGGACGAATTGCCTTGACTTTTCCGGGTGTTCTTCCTAACATTTCACTTGCTTCTTGTCCAACCGCAACCACTTTTTTTGTATCTGTATCGATGGCAACAACAGATGGTTCATTCAATACAATTCCTTGCCCTTTAATATAAATAAGTACATTGGCAGTTCCAAGGTCAATTCCAATATCTTTTGCTAACATAATTATCACGCCTTCCATTCGTTAATATTCTACCAAAAACAAATTCAATTGTAAATCATTACATTTCTCTTTTCTATTATATGTCAAAAGGAAAGATTTCATACAGAAAAAAAGAAGCTTATGAAGCTTTCTTCTCTTGTACTGTTTGATCGAAATGTTTCGCTGGGTCGACAATGACACCATCTTGATAAAGTTCAAAATGCAAATGATTTCCCATTTCCTTATCAATCATGTTTTCACCACTTTTACCAATGACTTGTCCTTGAGAAAGAGTATCTCCTTTTTTTACATTGACTTCACTTAGGCTTTGATAAACACTGATATAAGCACCATTATCATGTTTGATTTCAACTGTTTTTCCCATTAATTCATCATCCCGAACATCTAAAACTGTTCCACCTAATACAGCAACAACATCAAAAGCATCGTCACCTTTAAAGTCCATTCCTGAATTTTGAATATAGGTATCTTCATGATAAATGATGGCTTTTTCTTGCGTTTCTTTTTCCCCTTGATAGTCATAGAAATATTTAGCGGTTGTAACACGCGTATCTGTGAATGGGTGAATCATCTTTAATGTTTCTTCAGAAACGACTGGCAACTCTTCTTGAATGATAGAATCATCAACATAATCCACAACTTCTTGGTTGGGTTCTTTTTCTTGTAAGGATTGGCTCACTAAAAATGTTGCTCCGGCAACTGTTAAGAAAACAGATAGATAAATACCCACAACTGCGAAACGTTTCAACTTTCGTTTTTTCATCTTCTCACCTCATTAAAAGTTTTTCCGTTAATAAGGTTTTTATACATTTTTTAATAAATTTGTGAACTGATAAAAAAATCCATTATAAAATTGGTAACAAGGTAAGTGAGGGAAAGTGCAATCAATAAATAACAAAGTCTTGCTTGAAAGATTTTATTTTTTTTAAAAATTTCATTGATTCGAAGTGCATCCATCGCATAAATGACAACGACCAAGGTTAGTAAATAGACAAAAAACTTAGCAGACATAATTTCCCTCTTCATAATTTTGAATTTTTTCAATGCGCTTTTGATGCCGTTCTAACTTTGAAAAAGGAGTTTCCAAAAAAGTATCTACGAGCTTCGTGGCTTGGTCAAAGGCAGTTTTTGAAGAAAGACACAGAATATTTGCATCATTATCTTGCCTTGTAAGAATCACTTCTTCTAAAGTATTCACTTTTGCAGCGCGAATTCCTTTGACTTTATTACATGCAATAGAAATACCAATACCACTTCCACAAATAGCAATTCCAAATAGAACTTCTTGTTGACTGACAGCTCTTCCTAAACGAAAGGCATAATCTGGATAGTCAACAGAAACATCACTATTGGTTCCATAATCAATGACTTCATAACGTTTCTCTAAATACTCAATTAAACTTTTTTTCAATGCAAATCCTCTGTGATCACTTGCAATCCCTATTTTCATTGAAATACCTCCTTTGAATTTTAAAATGATTTTGACTAAAACAAATGAATTTATTTTAATTGTTGAATGGTTTCTTCACTTAATCCTGTTACTCTTGAAATGGTAGAAATTTCCATTTTTTCTTTTAACATTTTTCGGGCAATGGCA
>CANQOD010000036.1 GCA_947625395.1 uncultured Bacilli bacterium | reverse complement strand
AGAAGCCACTTTAAGAGTTCCTTTACTCGTTTTCACTTCCAAAACTCGTTTTCTTTCTGTGTCTTCTAGTGTTTTCAGCCTAAACGGTTCTCCCATCAAAAAGGACAACGTTCTTAAAACGGCTTCACTGACACCACCCTTTCTTCCAAAAATCGTTGCAGCGCCACTTCCTTCTCCTAGCGGAGAATCAAAATTTCTTTCCTTTTCTTTTTTCAAATTTACTTTTTCCTCTTTCAATAGAAGAATCAACTCACTGGTTGTAATACAAAGATTCATTCCTGGAATATCAATGATTTCTTTTTTCTTCGCAGTACAAGGAGCAACAACCACATGAATGACATCTTTTTTCTTGAAATTTTCCTTTTCTAAAAAATAACTCGATAAAACGACTCCTTGCATGCCAATGGGACTTTTGGCAGTGGACAAATATTGAGTCAATTGTGGATAAAACTTTTCCACATAAGAAACCCAAGCCGGACAACAAGAAGTAAAAAGCGTTCTTTTTTCCTTGTCTAAAAGGATTCCTAAAAATTCCGTTGTCTCTTCCATGACTGTAATATCAGCTCCAAAAGTAACATCAAATACATAATCGAAACCAATTCTTTTTAAAGCACCAATGAGTTTTGGTAAAGTTTTTTCGTCTTTTTGATAACCAAAAGCTTCATTGAGAGAAACACGAACTGCGGGCGCGAGTGAAATCGTTACAATTTTATGGGTATCATGTAAATAATCAAGAACCTTTTTATATTGATATTTAGGAGTCAAAGCACCGACAGGACAAGTTAAAATACATTGTCCACAACCCAAACAAGTCTTTTCATAAATATCTCTATCGATTTGTTCTTTTTCTTTACAAGTTGTTTTACAAACACCACAATCAATACATTTTTCTACAATACGATTGATACAGGGATTGTCTCGTTCTATCTCAACCGCTTTTCTTTGTTTCATTCTCGTCACCTATTTTCATTATACCTTCTTTTTCCATTTAGAGAAGCAAAATTCTATATTTTTAAACTTTTCCGTTTATGTTATAATAAAGAAAAGATTAGAAAAAGAAATGAGTGGTATCATGTTTTCCATACTAGAAACAACCAATTGTACAAATTATGTCTTGGGCTATTATTTATCGATTGTCAAAACCATTTTAACCATTTTACAAGTCACTGCCCCTATTGTTTTTTTATTAAGTCTAGCGATTTCCTTTTTCAAAATGATTGTTCTTGGCGAAGATAAAAAGGTAACGAAAGGGATTTTTCAAAAAATAATTACTGTCATCATTTTTTTCTTACTTCCTTGGATTGTTGAACTTGTTTTAAACTTAGTCGTTATCGATGATGTGGATAAAAGTGTGCAATATACTCTTGGAAACTGTTGGCAAAATGCAGAGAGTTTAAGAGACTCTATCAATCAAGAAGAAGATAAAGGTGTCAATACAGGAACAGGCAGTTCAACGCTTCTTCCAGATACATCAGGAATTGATGATTTTGAAACACCTGCTGAAAAGCCAGATAAAAAACCAACAAAATTAGTTTTCATTGGCGATTCAAGAACAGAAGGCATGTCTTATGTAGTTGGTTCTAATGACGTTTGGTGTTATCAAAATGGTGGGAAATATAAATGGTTCGCAGGAGAGGAGCCAAGTCAAGCACAATGTATTTTAACAATTGACAATCAAATCACTAAAAACACTGGAGTCATTATTTTAATGGGAGTCAATGATTTAGGCGATGTGAACAAATATGCAACTTATATTAATACAAAAGCAAAAAGTTGGGTCGCCAAAGGTGCTGTTGTCTATTTTGTTTCTGTTCTACCAACAAATGGAAAACGAGATTCACTCAATTCTAGGATTAATTCTTTTAATAAAACAATCCAGCAAAAACTTTCTTCCAATGTTTATTATATAGATGCCAATAGTTATTTAAAAAAGAATGGGTTCAATGCTTCTGATGGACTCCATTATACTCCTAGTACTTATAAAGATATTTATAATTTCATTAAGAAAAATTTATAATGAAAAGGAGGCATTTTTCGTATGATAAATCTTTTAAATATGACTGAGTGTGGAAATTATGTGGTTGGTTATTTTTTATCAACTGTAAAATCAGTAGTAACTGTTTTACAAATTGTTGCTCCGATTGCGTTGATTATCTCTTTGATAATCTCTTTCTCTAAACTCGTTATTTCCCCTGAAAATGATAAGAAAGGCTTACGTGGTATTGCTTTTAAATGCATGGGAATTGTCATTTTCTTTTTTCTACCCTGGATTATTGAGCTTGCTTTAAACACGTTTGTCTTAGAAAGTGAAAATGATGGTGCTCTTTATTTATTAGGAAGTTGCTGGAAATATTCGAGTGAAATCAAAGAAGCACTTGACAATGCTGAAGATAAAGGTGTCGGAAATGGGACAACAAATACGCAGTTTGGTTCTTTAAGTACCGATAAACTCAGTCAGGCTGTGGCGACTGGGAAAGGAATGGGTCCTGTTAAAAGCATTCATATTGATTATAATCCACATGACAAGAGTGGCAAATGTGGCAAAGGCTTAAATGATTTCTGTGCTTCTATTGCTACCGTCGAATATGAAAAAGGAACCGTCAAGTACTATACAGGCAATCAAACAAATTCAGGTTTACTTCCTGGTTCTTGCCGAGCACATGCTTTAACTTCTGTCATTAATGCAATTAAAAAGACGAACATGTCCACATTAGATTTACAAAATTATATGTATAAACTGACTCCTAACAGTGGTGTATTGATTGGAAAAAAATTAGACAAAGCGATTCAACACTATAATATCAAAGCAACTGTTTATCACAGTGAATTACAGCCAAAAAAGGCAGCACAAATCATTCGAAATGCTGTGAAAAACGGGCAACCAGTCATGGTTTTTGTTCAAAATAAAAGTTGCTCTGATTTAGCGGGAATAAGCAATCATCATGCTCATATTATTTTAAATATTGATAAAAATGATCACGTTGTGATGGTCGATAGCTGTAATAAAAAACTCTATGGTAGTGAAGAATGGGTCAATAAACAAGCTGGAATAAAAAAACATGTAAGTTATAAAGAAAGAACCCCAGAAGAATTAGTTCAATGTCTTAGTAGTAAAGGCGTATCAGACAGTTATTACCGTTTAATTCTTTTTGAATTCGATTAGGAGTAGGAGGTCATATGAAAAAATATATCTTTATCTTCTTGGCTTTGATTGGGATTCTTTGTATCATTTCATTTTGGAATTCTAAACGTGTCCAAAACCAAGAAATCAAAATTCAAGATGAAACATTTGAAGATACAAATGTGATTGCTCAAGAAAGCGATTTAACAAAATTAGAAACGCCTTTTCAAACACCCACACAAGAAACGTTACAAAGTGCGCTGACAAGATTTGCGATGACAATTGCCGAAACTACTTCGATAGATGTTCAAGAACTCAACTTTGATTTGCTTCCCGAAGAAGAAGTCTTATCCTATACCAATGCCATTTTAAGTAATGGGGAAAAAGTATGTTACACCAAAACATTTATCCAAAGTCAAAGCTACAAACTCTTTGCAAGAGATTTGGCAACAATTCCCTCTTCTACAGATTATTCCCTTCTTGATAACAAAATTTGCTTCAGTGATGTTTTTCTAAATGATACCGGCTTAGAGCTTCAATCTTATACACCACAACCAACTGGTACGATTGAAATCATTTTAAAGAATCAAATGACCAATCAAACGTTACAATTTCTCTTTGTTCCCCATCTAACATCCTATTCGCTAAAAGAAGTCCATATTGCCTAATTGCATAGCACTTCTTTTTCTTTTTGGCATACACTACAACAGGTGAAGTAGATGAAAAAAAGAAAAGGACATCCTATCTTTTGCCGATGTCATATTTGTAAACAGAAACGTCTTTTAAGTCCCACTTATTTATTTGCGATTCTTTTCTTTGTCATTGTCGCTTTCTATCAAGCATTTCTCCTGATTTTCTTAACTACACGCATTCATGCCATTTTATTATTCTTTGAATTTCTATTTGTGCTCATGTTGATGTCGCTCATTTTGTTTTAATAAAAACTCTCTACAACAATTCATCTTTTGAAATGCAGTCGCCATCAGAACCGTCGTTTGATAAGAAGCATCTAATTTGAGTTGTGGTGGAATTGCTAAAAGAAGAGAAAGTAAAAGAAATTCCTCTTTTTGATAAGGATACTTTTGTTGATAAAGTTGATAGAGCGAAGTCATCTCAAGTTCCAAGCAATGCTTTTGCATGAAATAGACAAAATCTTCCACAGGACTTCCGTAAGTCATTTCATCTAAACTAACTAAAAGTGGCGTTTCCCCTTCTAACAAATGAGAAAGTTCATATCGATGATGAACCAATACTTGTCGTTGATATTTTTTAGACGAAATCAATTGGTACCATTCCTCTAAAGTTTCCTTTGCAAAAAATAAAGAAGAAAAAAGAAGTGATAGATTTCGTTGCAGTAAATAAACTGTGGGTGATGGAAAAACTTCTTTAAAAAAGAGTTCTTCTAAATCTTGATAATAAGCAATTAAATAGTTGATTTTCCCTTTCTTTTCCTCATAAAATTCTTTCATTTCATCTAAACTAATTTCTTTGTAAAATGTGGTTTTATTTTGTAAAAGCGATAATACATGCATCATGTCTATCGCTTTTTCTTCATTTCGATAATTTTTTTCATGAATATAAGGAAAGACTTCTTCTTGATGATAGATATACAGTGGTTTGATAAAATGTTGGAAGTTTCTTTCTTCTAATCGTTGATAAATCTGTTCTTGTTGAAAATGTTTTTGTCTTTTCACAAAATATTCATGTTCTTTCGTTTGAATGTATTTCGTCTTTTTTCGAATCTCTATTTTTTGAATGCATTCTCTATTCATTTAAAAGTACAGTTGGAAGAATGAGTTTACTACCGACTTTCAAATCCTCTAATTGATTGTATTTTTCTGCTTCTTCCCGACTTACACCATAGTGATTCAAGACTTCATCAAGCGTATCTCCCTCTCTTAAAATATAAATGGAATAGGTAGAAAAGGTTTCTTCTGTATCTTTAAAAGCAGAAAAGATAGAATGCATCACTTCTTTTGATGGCGCAGTATTTTGAGGGGAATTGTTACTCATTTCAACCGATTTTTCTTGAGAATCCTTATTGTCATTCATTTTTTCTAGACTTTCTTGGGCCTGAAGAAGTGATTCTTCTTCAATTGAAGCTTCTTGATTTGTTGTAAGAATTGCCTCCTCTTGTGCATCTTTTTCTTCTTCCTCTTCTTCAACAGGAGCATTTCGTTGAAGAGATTCTTCCTCTTCTTGAGGGAGTTCTTGTTGGGACTCTTCGATTTCCTCCATTTCAGTTGGAGTTTTCTCTTGTTCTTCTTGTAACATTTCTATTTCTGGTGTTTGGATTTCCAAAGGATGTGCTTCTTCTAAGACTTCTACCTTTTCTCGTCCCTCCACAATTAAATCAATGTGAATCAATAAAGCTTCTTCATCGAGAATCTCATAAGTAAAATTGTCAATATCAACAAGACGGTCCTCTTCTTCTAATTCCGATGTCAATACAATATCTACAGGGACTTTATAGGAGAATTTTTCATCAAGACGAGAGGCTTCCGTCATTTTATAAGTTCCACTGACAATGAATTCTCCTCCAATGGTACTATCATCTTGAAAGGCTAATGTGTGTTCGAGTGAGATACTTGTAATCTCTCCTATCATTGTTTTAAATGGAATTTCTTTTTCAAATGAAATAATCTGTTTCATTCTTTTTCTCCTTTCTATAGTTCATTTTACGAAAAAAAAAGAAAAGTATGACTAAATCTTGACTTTTCTTTTTTCAAATAAGCTTTCATAAACTTCCATATATCTTTCTACAAAATGGAAAGTCACTTCTTTTTGAATCGCTTTCGGCAACTTCTTGACATCTTTTTCATTCTCTTTTGGGAGGTAAACTTCACGAATCCCTGCCCGATGAGCACCAATGATTTTTTCTTTGACGCCCCCGATTTCAAGTACATGTCCTCGCAACGTAATTTCTCCTGTCATCGCAATTCGTGAAGAAACTTTCTGCTTCGATAAAGAGCTAATCAAGGCGGAAGTTAAAGCAATTCCAGCACTCGGTCCTTCTTTATTGACAGCACCTTCTGGGACATGGATGTGAATGTCTTTCGTACCAAAGATATCTTTCGGAATACCGAAGTGTTCTCGGTGAGCCTTGATATAACTTAGTGCAATTCGGGCAGACTCTTGCATGACTTCGCCTAAGGACCCTGTCAAAATCAAGTTTCCCTTTCCCTCAAAATAAGTGACTTCAATGGGTAAAATATCGCCACCAAAAGGCGTATAAGCAAGACCATTGACAACACCCTCCTGCATTTTCTTACCACTATCATGATAATGATAAGGAGCATCATCTAAATAAAGGGAAAGTGTCTCTTCCGTAATTTCAAAGAAAGGTGTTTCTTGATCGACATAAATGCGTTTGACAATTTTTCTTAAGACTTGATCAATCATCCTTTCTAAGTCACGAACTCCTGCTTCTTTGGTATAAGAGCGAATCATTTTTAGAAGTGCATTCTCTTGAAATTGAACTTCTAAAGAAGTAAGGCCATTTTGTTCCAAAAGCTTAGGAAGTAGACATTGTTTCGCAATTTCTAACTTTTCATACTCCGTATAAGAAGAAATATGAATGATTTCTAGTCGATCTCTTAACTCTAAAGGAATTTGTTCTTCGTAATTTGCCGTCGCAATAAACAAAACTTTTGAAAGATCAAACTCTTCCTCTAAGTAATGATCTTGAAAGTGCATATTTTGTTCTTTATCTAGTACCTCGAGTAGACAAGATGCAGGGTCCCCACGAAAATCTTTCTGCATTTTATCAATCTCATCAATAATGAAAACAGGATTGGCACTTTTTGCTTTGGCAATGCCTTGAATAATTCTACCTGGGATGGAGCCAATATAGGTTCTTCTGTGTCCAACAATCTCAGCTTCATCACTCATACCACCAACTGAAATCTTTGCAACATTTCGATGAAGAGCTCTAGCAATGCTATAAGCAAAAGAGGTTTTCCCAACTCCAGGAGGACCAACAAAACACAAGATAGGTGTTCGTTCTTTTTGTTTCTTTGTATTTTCTTTCACAGCTAAATATTCAATCATTCGTGCTTTGACATCGACAAGGCCATAATGAGAACGGTCTAAATAAGAGGAAACGTCTTTTAAATCTTCATTGTCCTTGGTGTATTTTTCCCAAGGAAGTCGAAACAACCAATCTAAATAATCTCGAATACCCGATGTTTCAGGAGAATTGCTGGATAAATTTTCATAACGTTTTAGCTCTTCTTCAATGCGAGTTCGAACTTTTCTAGGACATTTTAATTTTGCCAAACGCTTTTTCATTTTTTCAATATCCTGTTCTTTACTCGATACATCTCCTAATTCTTCTTGAATGACTTTTAATTTTTCACGCAATAAAAATTCTTTTTGGCTTTTTTCCATTTCTTTCTGAACAGCCATATCAATTTCTCGTTCGATTTTGACCATGCCAAGTTCACGTTTGATTTCTTCCATAATCATTTTAGCGCGTGTGACAGGATTAATTTCATAAAGATATTTTTTCTTTTCTTCAAAAGGCAAATTCAAGAAAGAGGAAACAACATCTGTCAATACATCTAGACTGTCAATGCCATTGATTTGACTTAAAAGAGCATTGCTCATATAAGGAGATTCTTTGATGTAACGGTCTACTAAACGAAGTAACATATCTTTATAAAGGAATTTCTCTTTCTCTGAAATATCAGCTTCTAAGACTTCTTCACATTCCGCATAATAAATTCCATCTTCTAAAGAATAGGAGGTGACATTAACTCTTCGTAATCCTAAAATCACAGAACGAACTTTTGAATTGGGAATTGTTAAATAAAGTTCTAAAGAAGCTAAAATTGCCATAGATGGTAGCTCAGTAATATCCAAGGTGTCTACAGTATGTAAAGGA
Organism: uncultured Bacilli bacterium; assembly: GCA_947625395.1. Classification (GTDB taxonomy): domain Bacteria; phylum Bacillota_I; class Bacilli_A; order RF39; family UBA660; genus CANQVB01. The sequence continues at coordinate 1,391 of CANQOD010000036.1, read as the reverse complement.
GTCGCGACAATTACTTCATGGGGCGTTTCTTGATCAACAATGTTTAAAGTTCTCACTTGGTCTTGTCGGTCTGTTTCCATCCGTAGTTCACTTTCAGGGAATAGAATCGCATCTTCAATGATCAGTACAGGTCTTTTCAAGGTGATTTTTCCTCCCTTCTTTTTATATTTTCCTATTATAGCGAAAAATGAATTTTTTACAAGGGAAAAACTCTGAAAAAAAACTTTTTTTTCTACTTAAAAATGAAAAATATGTATTTTTCTGATTGGCCATCTAAGAATTGACTTGAAAACAAAAAAGAAGCACATGCTTCTTAAAATTTATCAAAATTAATTTTGACATATTTGTTATCATGAAGAGCACTACTTGCTTGCATCAAAGTACGAATTGCACTTGCAGTCTTGCCATTTTTTCCAATCACACGACCTAAATCATCTTCTTGAACCATGACTTCTAGAAGAATAGATTGTTCATCGTCCTCTTGAAATTCTTTAACACGGACTGCTTCTTGATCAACCACTAAAGCTTTTACAATTTTTTCTAAAATCGCTGCGTAATCCATTAGGCATTATCCTTTTTATTTTTTTCTTCAGCAAATTTTTTCATAATTCCAGCTTCACTGAAAAGATTACGAACTGTATCAGATGGAATTGCTCCTTGATGTAACCATTTTAAAGCTACTTCCTCATTAATTTTAACTTCTTTCTCAGTTGGTAGTGGATTATAAGTTCCAATTAATTCAAGATATTTACCATCTCTTGGGCTTCTTGAATCGCTTGCTACGATACGATAGAATGGTTTTTTCTTTGCACCCATTCTCGTTAATCTAATTTTAACTGCCATGTTTTTTTCTCCTTCCTTTTTCTTTCATTTCTTCCCTATTATAGCGATTCAAAAATAGTTTGTCAACCTTTTTTAGTTAACATTTGTATTTTCTGTTGTATCTAAATATTCTTCTTGAACAGACGCTTCAATTTCTTGATCGATTTCTTCCTCATTTTCAATTTCTTCCCAAGGTTCTTCCTCTTCATCAATGGCAATCTTGACTTTTGTATCTCCAACAAGTTCAATTCCTAACTCTTTTTCAATCGTATATGCAATCTGATTCCCATCAATACTAGCTTTTGTACAGCTTGGTTGTTTTAAGCTTCTGACAATAATTTCTTCCCCTTGAACTAAATCATCTTCTTTTCTAGAAACATGAACAACTTCATGATATGTATTAGTATCTTTTACGACTTCTGTCTTACTATCATTATCATAGGAATACCAAATATTGACATCATAACTTCCATCAATAACAACATTATTTTTCTGCCGACTTCCTCGAAAGGTATGATTAATCACCCAACAACCTAAAATGGTCGTAGGGGTATTTGTAAGTGTTACAT
>CANQOD010000035.1 GCA_947625395.1 uncultured Bacilli bacterium | reverse complement strand
GCAGTGTGTTAAGCCACTTCACCAACTGGCCAAAAAAAATGGCGCCTCAACTAGGGCTCGAACCTAGGACCCCTTGATTAACAGTCAAGTGCTCTAACCGACTGAGCTATTGAGGCACAACATGGTGGGCCTGACAGGACTTGAACCTGTGACCCCACGCTTATCAAGCGTGTGCTCTAACCAACTGAGCTACAGGCCCATTTTTTCGTTGACAACTACAATTCTACAATAAAATGAATGTATATGCAAGAGAAAAAATGATAAAAACAAAACTTTTTTCTTCCATTGCAGTATTAAAATACCAAAATCTAGCAAAAAAAGCAAGTTTTTTCATAAAATGGACCTATTTCATAAAATTTTCACAAAAGATGATTATATTATAAGTAAGGAGGCATTTATGAATACAAAATTACCAGTTAAAAAAATTATTGTTGTACTAGTTATATTTTTAGCAGCAACTGCCATATTATACCTAATTAATCGCAATGAAAAGAAAGAACTTGCACATAATCATGACTATTTGACCAAGCAAGTAGAGATTGTGGAGGACAAAAATAATGATGAAGTGATGGAAGTGAAAAAGAGTGACAGTATTTCTGTTTTTACCTCTACTTATCAACAAGTCATTGAGGAAAAAATTTTAGCGCTCGAAGAAAAGAATACTTACACGTTTGAAAAGCCACTTTTCATCTATAATCCGTTTGGAACGGGAAGTCTATCTTACTATTTAGCATTCCAAGGAGAAGAAGAAAATTTACAGCTTTCTTATAGTATTCAAACAGATGGATACAATACGTTTTCTCGGACTTTAAAACAAGTATCGGATACAAAAGAGTATGCTTATCAATTAATTGGATTCATTCCAGGGAAAACAAACTGGCTCACCTTAACCTTGAAAAATCAACAAGGAAAAGTCATCGCCACCAAAAGAATCACTGTAAAAACCAAAGCCCTAACAAACATTGATACCCAAATGGAAGTCAAAGAGGGCACGAGCAAAGAAGCTTTAAGTGATGGTCTTTATGCAGTATTAGGACATGATAAAGCTTATAATTCTAATATCTATTTATTTGACAATGATGGTGTGTTAAGAAATGAACTTGTCTTAAAAGGTTATCGCGGTGACCGCATTATCGAAGTAGATGATACGCTTCTTTATAGCTATTCAAAAAATGGATTTATTCAAGTGAATCGACTCGGTAAAATTGAAAAATTTTATTCCATCAAAGGCTATGAAATGCATCATGATTATGTGTATGATGAAGCCAATCATCAACTTGTAGTATTGGTCAATAAAGAGGGAAAAGAGACCATCGAAGATGAAGTACTAGCGCTCAATCTTGAAACTGGAAAAGTAACCAAGACCATTGATATGACCAAATTTTTAAAAGAATTTTATCAAAATGCTGTAAAACCAGAGAAGAATACTTATGGTGGAGATGAACTAGATTGGTTACATCTGAATAGTCTTCAAGTTGTAGGAAATGATTTGATTCTTAATTCTCGTGAGTTAAGTCTTGTTATTTATCTAGAAAATGCGTTTACAAAAGAAGCTAAGATTCGCTATTTAATTGGAGATTCTTCTGTCGTTAAAGGAACCCAATATGAAAGTTTATTACTACAGAAAGACGGAGACTTTGTCGATATGGCTGGAGAACATTCTGTGACCTATCATAAACATAGTCGACAAGAAGATGGTGTCTATACGTTGATATTCTATAATAACAATTACCAAGGTGCTCGAACTAGACCTAATTTTGATTGGAAAAATTATCCAGGAACAGGCACTTATGATAAAGGAGAGAATTCTTACTATTATGAATACGTTGTAGATGAAAATAAAAAGACTTACCAATTAGTCAAAAAATTCGCAGTGCCATATTCTAGTATTGTCAGCAATATTCAAGAAGTAGGAAGTAACTATGTGACGAGTTCAGGTATGAGTCATTGTTATGATGAATATGACCAAAATGGTGTTCTTATTCGTGAATTTAGTTATACAGCGAAGAAATATGCATACCGCGTATTCAAATATGATTTAAAAGGATTCTTATTTGAATAAAAAGTTGAAAAGTAAACCGATAAAAAGAGTTTACTTTTTATTTGACAAAATTTTAAAAGTTTTCTACACTCAAACTAAAAAAGAAAGGACGATTCAAATGGAAGTAAAACAAAGCGGACCTTTATTAGAACAGTTATATGTTCTTTATCAAGATTATTCTAAAAAGAAAGTGAAGAATTATTTAAAAAGTGGTTGTGTCTATGTCAATCATCAACCAATCACACAATATGATTTTGTTGTATCAAAGGGAAGTCAAATCGAAATTCACAAAGAAAATAAAACGCATAAACACAGTGCACTTCCGATTCTTTTTGAAAATCAAGACTTCTTAGTGATTGATAAACCCAGTGGACTTTTATCAATTGGAACAGAAAAGGAAAAAGAAAAGACAGCTTATCATCTGATGCGACAGTTTCTAACAGAAAGAGGAAGAGGAGAAAAACTGTTCATCTTACATCGATTGGACCGAGAAACTTCAGGGGTTTTAGTGTTTGTCAAGAATGAACGCTTAAAACGGCTTCTTCAAGAAAATTGGAATCAACTGGTAAAAGAGCGTAGTTATGTTGCAGTCGTAGAAGGCATTGCTAAAGAACAAGAAACATTGCGTTTTTCTTTAAAAGAGGGAAAAGATTATAAAATGTATGTAGTGCCAAACGGAAAAGGACAACTCGCAGTGACTCATTATCGATGCATTCAGACCCATCAAGGAAAATCCCTCCTTTCTATTTCCTTGGATACAGGACGAAAGAATCAAATCCGTGCAAGTCTTGCCCATATAGGACTTACTATTGTAGGTGATTCCAAATATGGCGCCTCTAAAAAAGCTTCTCGTCTTTATTTACATGCCAATAAACTGGTTCTGATTCATCCCATCACGAAACAGAAATTCCAATTTGAATCGAAAGTTCCTAAAGATTTTAAGACAATTTTAAAATAGAAACTTTACGAGAAGACAATCATTTTTTATAATAAAAGAAAAAGGAGTACAAGATGAAAAAGAAAATCTTTGTTTTATTCAGCCTCATAACTTGTTTCTTCTTCCTCGTTGGTTGTGAGAAGAACACTCTTTCTAAAGAAGAAAAGAAATTTCAAGAGGAATATGAACAGCTGAATGGACAAAAAACAGAAAGTGGAAAAACCTATTTACCTCTAGATTTAGATGAAAAAACAAATGTCCAATATAAAACAGCTTCAGAAATTGTCGAACTGTTAAAAACAGGAACCGGCGTCATTTATTTAGGATTTCCAGAGTGTCCTTGGTGTAGAAACGCTTTGCCCGTTTTATTAGATGTTTTAGAAGAACAACCTTTCTATTATTTGAACGCCAAATCTATTCGCGATGAAAAACATTTAGATGCCCAAGGAAAGATTGTAGTGGACCAAGAGGGAACAAAAGAATACCAAGAGATGTTGTCGCTTTTAAATAATTATTTACCAAGTTATACTGGATTAAACAACAAGGATATCAAACGGATTTATTTTCCTACCGTTATTTTTGTCAAAGACGGAAACATCCTTGAAGTCCATACTGGAACAGTTGAAAGTCAAAAAGACCCTTACCAAAAATTAACCAATCAACAGGAAGAAGAGTTAGAAATGCTTTATGAAAATGCGCTTATTCAATTGAATAGTGAAGTTTGTGACCGCAATGGTTGTTAAAAAATGAATAAAAAAAATCTCCTGCTCCCATATAAGAGGTAGAAAGGAGATTTTTATTTTGGCACGTCATAAAGTTGAAATTAGTGGCGTGAATACAGCGAATATTCAAGTTTTAACCAAAAAAGAGATGGATTTGCTTTTTCAAAAAATGAAAGAGGGGGATTCCTTTGCTCGTGAAGATTTAATCAAGGGGAATTTAAAGTTGGTGTTAAGTATTTTAAGGCGTTTTCAATCGCGCGGAGAAAATCTAGATGATTTGTTTCAAGTAGGATGTGTAGGACTTGTCAAAGCGATTGATAATTTTGATTTATCACATGATGTCAAGTTTTCTACTTATGCAGTTCCGATGATTTTAGGAGAAATCAGACGTTATTTAAGAGATAACAATAGTTTAAGAGTGAGTCGCTCTATTAAAGATTTAGCCTATAAAGTGATTCGCTTGAAAGAAGAAACTTATCGGGATAAAGGAGTAGAAATGTCCAATGAAGAGATTGCGCAAATTTTATCAGTAACTCCCTATGATGTTGTCCATGCACTTGATGCTTTAAGAGAACCGATTAGTATGTTTGAGCCGATTTATAATGATGGTGGTGATACCATTTATTTGTACGACCAATTAGAAGATAAAAAAACTTCTAGTCAAGATTTTGAAGTGCGTCTAGCTTTAGAAGAGGCTTTATCCACATTGGGACAAAGAGAACAGTATATTTTAGATGAGAGATTTGTGATTGGCAAAACGCAAATGGAAATTGCGGAAGAGTTGGCCATTAGTCAAGCTCAAGTTTCAAGACTTGAAAAGAATGCAATAGAACATTTGAAAAAAATTCTAAAATAAAAGAAATTGACATACATTAAAATAGGTGGAGCCTATGCGTTTATCGGATTTACAAAATAAGGATATTGTAAGCATTGTGGATGGCAGAAATATTGGGAATATTATTGATGTTAAAATTAATCCTGATACTGGAGCCATTGCCTCACTGATTGTCGAAGCGGGAAAAAGTTTTGGAAAAATGTTTAACAAAGAGATGGATACAGAAGTGAAATGGGAAGAGATTGCCAAGATAGGAGAAGACGTTATCTTGGTTAAAAAGGTGTAAATGAGAAAACGAATGCATCTTAAAGCTCCACGAAAAAGACCATTTTTATCCAAAATGATTTTCTCCCTTATTTTAGCTGGTTTATTGACACTCCTCATTTTGTTTTTTATGCGAAAAGACTTAAAGGATTCTCTTAAAGAGTATGCAACCCTTGAAAGTAAACAGTTTGCTAAAGCGGTTCTCAATCAAGCAACACAAGAAGCAATGCGTCAAAATCATTTTACTGAAGAACCACTATATGAGGTTGAAAAAAACAAAAATGATGAAATCACCAGTGTCGATTTTAATACCATTGTTGCGAATGAAATCCTTTCTCAAATCACAGAGGAAGTGACGAAGCAATTACTCTTGCTTGAAAATGGCAATCTTAAAAATGTGCCTGTCAATCAAAGTTTTCAGGGGGTCCATTTTAAAAAATATCAACAGGGAGTGGTTTGTGAAATTCCTCTTGGATTATTCACAAATCATTTTTTCTTTGGAAACTTAGGACTTGTGATTCCCATTCGTTTTTCTTTTGTTGGAACGATGGATGCGAATTTAAAAAGTAAGATTACACCTTATGGCATTAATAATGCCTTAGTAGAGCTTTATATTTTGGTAGAAATTACCGAAAAAATTACTATGCCTCTTTCCAGTGATGAAGTCAAAGTCGACTTAGAAATACCATTTGTAACCCAAATGATTACGGGAAAAGTACCTACTTATTATCAAGGCGGATGGAGTGAAAACTCCAATATCTTATCAATTCCACTGAATTCAGATGAAAATCAGGATGATTTATGATATACTAATAACATAAAGGAAGATAGAAATGAAGAAATATCAATTACTCAATCATGAATATACACTTATCGCTGAAGAGAAAAACTGTTTTTCTTACGAGTTGCTTCAAGAGAAAATCACAGATTATTTTTTGCCATTTGATTATATTTTTGGTGATTTTGCTTATGATAAGTTGCGCTTGAAAGGATTCTATGACAAAACAAATAAAAATGTGAAATCCTATAACAATATTGAGGGATTAGAAGCCTATAAAAAAGAGCATTGTGCCTATGGTGGAGCAACTTTTTTGTTGAAAAAAGAAAATTAGTCTTTTCAGTTTCTAAAATTCGTGGTATTATGATAATAAGTGAATAATAAGGGAGGATTATAGTATGGAAGAAAAAAAGATTTTATCTATTGTTCAAGAAGATGGTTCAATTGATGAAGTAGAAGTCATTGTTGCTTTTGAATTTAAAGATAATCATAAAGAATATGTTGTTTATACAAAAAATGAGAAAGATGAAAATGGCAATGTAACGGTCTATGTTTCACTGGTAGATAGAAGCGGAAATGAACCAAAATTACTTGGCGTTGATGACGAAGCTGAATGGAATCGTATTAAAGATGTATTACGTAGACTAGCTAAAAAAGATTAAGAAAACGGGAGGTAATCGATAATGGGCCAAACAGAAGATAAAGATGTTCAATATGTAAATTTTAAGGATTCTTTTGCGACTGGTGGAGATTATAACAGAGTCAAAGTAGAACCAAAGAGCATTGAAAGATTTAGAAATACTGTGACAGCAATGTTTAATGTGATTGGTGCAACAGCAGAAGGGGTAGAAAAGGAAGCAGCACAACAAGAAGTTAAAGAAAAGGAACAAGAAACAGCTTCTAACTATTCTATCAGTACTGATGAAAGAGAACGTAAGATGAACGAGCTTCATATGATAGAAGATGTCTTAGAAAACGTTGAAGTGAAAACAAGTATCACAGAAGTCAATCGAATTTATAAAATTGCTTCAAGATTATTAGCGCTAACAAAAGATGTTTTAGAAAAAATTGCAACACAAGCAATGGATATGGAAAAGTTACGGGTATGGAAAGAAGATGCAAAACAAGCAGAAAAAGTCACCCCTGCTTTGAATAAGGAAAATCCTGAACCGGAAGCTGTTCAAGCTGCGATTGATGAAGTGCAAAGTGCCTTTGATAGCGTTTTGGAAAAAGCAAGAGAAGGAAAGAATAAATGGAGTGATGAGAAGTTAGGTTCTCTATTTGGAGGGCAAACTCATCAAAAGGAAGAACAACCTGAAGAACCATTGAAGATGGCAAAATCTTTATCCAAAGCGGTGGAAAGTGCAACCAATAAAAAATTAGAACAGAGTGTTGTAGCAGAAGAACCAAAAGAAATTCCAGCTGAAGAAATCGTATCTCCATATTTCCTTGACCATGAAAGTATGGCAATGCCTGTGGAATATACTTATCAAGAAAGTGAACCAGTAGAAACGACTTCTCCTGAATTGGATGATACCGATGTCTTTTCATCTTTACCAGATACAATTGCAAAAAGCTTAAAAGTGGATTCTGATGTTATTGCTGCACTTGCTACTCTTAAAGCAGAACAAAGTAGAACAAGCTTATTAAGTTCTAAAACAAAAGATTTAATTTCAAGAAGAGATAGTGAAGAAAAGAAACTTGTTGAAAGTGAACAAGAAAGAAAAGAAGCAGAAAAATCTAAGGCAGCCGCCGCAGCAGAAGCAACTTTACATGCAAAAAAGACGGTTCTAGAAGAAATTGCAAAAAGAATGCAAAACGTTGTGGATAAAAATGATCAAATCGAACAAAATAATAGAAGAATTGAAGATGAAACAGTTGGTTTGAGCGAAAAGATTGCTGAAAATACACAGACAGCAGTACAATATCGGGCAGAAGCAAGCGACATTAGAGAACGAATTGGAACGCTCGATTTAACAGATTTAGTCAATGAAATCGTTCCACAAACTGGAAATGAACGAGTAAGAGGAAAATAATCCTCTTTTTTTGTTGCTAAAAATTTTTTGTAAAGCATAGAAAACGAAAACAAACATATTCTTTATTAGGTGAAGCAAAGGTGAAAAATGAAATTGCCTATTTCTATCATCTCTATCCGGAAAAAATCATCAAGCGAAAAGAACGTTATGTTTTTGAAAATCAAGGGAAGAACTATGTTTTATATCCTTATAATAGAAGCCTTCATGAAATAGAGGCAATTTTTGCATTGAATCAAGCATTGGCAAGGCAAAATGCATTTTTTCCAAGATTGATTTTAAATGGAATGCAACAAGCTTTAACTTTTTTGAATGGAAAGTACTATATCTTAAAAGAAGATATTTTACCAAGTCAAAATATTCATTTTCAAGAGGTGAGTTATCAGATGAATTATACATTTCCACAGAATCAACTGAAAAGTATTCAAAGAAATAACTGGGCCGCTTTGTGGGAAAGTAAAATTGATTATTTTGAATATCAAAGGGAACACATCTATCAAAAGTTTCCTATTTTAACCAGTGGTTTAGATTATTTTATAGGACTAGCAGAGAATGCGATTGCTTATGTGAAAACGGTAGAGAAAAATGTTTTGAAAACGGGAAATGATACACTTACATTTGCTCGGAGACGTGTCCATGTAAATGATACACTATCTGATTTTTATGACCCTTTGAATTTGGTAATTGATTATAAAGTTAGAGATATCGCAGAATATATAAAATCATGTTTTTTTGATTCGGATATCACAGGAGAAGTATTAGAAAATTGGCTTTTGCAATTGCAACTGAGTCCTTACAGCTGGGGATTATTGATGGGAAGACTCCTTTTTCCATCCTATTATTTTGACTTATATGAACAAATTGTAAACGGAAAAGAAAATGAAGAAAGAATTTTAAATGTGTTAGAAAAAATAGATGAATTTAGAGAATTTTTGGGTAATCTACAAGAAAAGATAAGAAAAGACATAAAGATTCCAATGGTCGAATGGTTACAGACAAAAAAAGAAATGCTATAAAACATTTCTTACTTCTTTAACGCCTTCGATTTCTTCGACCATTAATTGTTCAATCCCATTTTTTAAGGTGACATCCATCAAACTACAACCTGCACAGGCACCTAATAATTTGACATAGACAATCCCATCTTCCCATTTTACGAATTCTATATTGCCACCGTCACTAACTAAGAAGGGACGAATTCTATCGATAAAAGCTAAAATTTTGGCTTCCATATTTTCTTCCATTTTCTCACCAGTTACATTATAGAAGTTTCCTGTTGATTTGTAAAGTCTTCTTGTTCAGGTTCGTTCTTTATGCTATAATAAGCAGTGGTGGTGAAAATGAAGTATCAAAAAGGAGAAATTGTTGCGGCAATTGTGACAGGCATTACAGATTATGGTATCTTTGTTCAGCTCAATGAGGATGCTTCAGGATTAATCCATATTTCTGAAATATCGAGTCGTTACGTGAATAGTATTGAAAAATATGTGAGTTTGGGGGAAGTGATTCGGGTCCAAATTCTTGATAGTACGGAAGATGGAAAATACTGTTTAAGTATTAAAAATATAGATTATAGAATTTCTCATCAAAAAAGCAAAATCAAAGAAACAAGAACGGGTTTTTCTACATTGGCTTTGGATTTGGATAAATGGATTGAGGAAAGCTTGTTGTTAGAAAAGTAAAAAAATGAAAAAAAACAATAAAAATGTTGACAAGTTTTCTATAAATTGATATATTTAATGTCGTCAAGCGATATTTCGGGCGCTTAGCTCAGTTGGTTAGAGCACCTGCCCTACAAGCAGGGGGTCATAGGTTCGAGTCCTATAGCGCCC
>CANQOD010000034.1 GCA_947625395.1 uncultured Bacilli bacterium | reverse complement strand
TCACCCAAGGCCAGTATAACAAAAAGCCTGATAAAAGAAAAGTTTCTTCATATACTAACAGTAGGTGACAAGAAAAATGAAAAAGACGCTCTTTGAAGAAAAAAGAAAACTTTATAAAACGCTTCGCTATCTTCTTGTTTTTCTTTTTTTCTTTTTCTTTTGTCAATTTCTTGTTCGTTTTCATGTTTTTGTTCTTTTAACACAACTTTTTCAAGCATTTTTACCCTTTTTTCTTGGCTTATTATTAGCATTTTTATTAGAACCACTCATGCATTTTTTTGAAAAAAAGTTTCCCAAATTAGTGGCCGTCTTGCTTCCTTTTTTGCTTCTTATCATAGTGATGCTTCTCCTTGGCTTTTTGATTGTTCCCTCCTTTTTAAAAGAGGGCAGTGAATTCCTTGAAAACTTTCCGGAAATTATTAGGGACATTCAAAATTTTTTAGAAAATATTTGGCCCTTTACAGAAAATGTTCATCTAAAACAAACACTCTTTCAAGTACTCAATCAACTTCCATCTGTGCTTCATCAAACACTAGAAAAATGCTTACCACAATTTTGTAGCCACGTTTTCTTTTTCTTCACGACTTCTTTTTTTACGATTTTGATTGGCATTTATCTTCTCTATGACTTTCCTAAAATCAAAGCCTTTTTAAACCGAAAAATTTCACCCCTTTATCAAAAGGATACACATTCGCTATGTTCTACCTTGCGAAATTCATTCAATCGTTATATTTTAGGCCTCTTTCTTGTGATGTTTCTCGTCTTTTTAACGCAGTTTATTGGCCTTTCTTTAGCTGGAATGAGAAGCCCTGTATTTTTTGCTAGCTTGTGTGCATTGACGGATTTAATTCCTTATGTTGGCCCATATTTAGGTGGAATTCCTTGCGTTTTAATTGCCTTTAGTATGAGCAAAACAGTTGGCATTTGTACCCTCATTTCCATTCTTGTAGTGCAATTTTTAGAGAATAGTTTCTATCAACCCTATATTTTAGGAAAAACTCTTTATTTACCACCATGGTTGATTTTAACAGGCATTGTTTTTGCAAGCTCTTTCTTTGGACTCTTTGGGATGCTGTTGGTTAGCCCCATTTTAATGATGCTGAAAATTCTCTTTCCTTTTTTTCAAGCATGTTTAAAGAAAAGAAGAGATCAAAAGAAAAGCTAGATTTCACCGTCTTTCTTTTTTTAAAATTTATCTGCTTTTCCTTTTTAACAGGAAGAAGTAACTTCTTTTCTTCTGTTCAATGATTTTTCTTCGTTTTCCTTGAAAATTCATTGCAAGCTTTCTATATTTTTGGTATGATAAACTTAAATATTTGGAAGCAATGATGAGAAAAAAGTAAAAAGAAAAGTTCTTTGAAGAGAGATAGTGGTTGGTGGAAACTATTAAAACTTTCTTTTGAAAAGCTATTCTTGAGTTTCCTTGGTGAAACCCGTTAAAGTAAAAAGACCAAAGTAGGATGGTACCGTGTAAAAAAATACACTCCTATCGTGGTCTTTTCTTTGTATGAAGGAGGAAATATGGAACTTTATTTAATTGGTGGGAAAGCAAGAAGTGGGAAAGATACTTTAGCAAACTTGATCGCAAAACAATATCAAAAGGCTTTTAAAAAGACAGCGATTCTTCATATGACAGAACCATTAGATGAACTTTGTAAAAACTATTTTGGATGGGACGGCAAAGAAGAAACAAAACCAAGAGAGTTAATGCAACAATTAGGAATCGAAATTATTCGTGAAAAAATGAATGAAAAAGATTTACTAAAAAGACATTTAGTTGATAAAATTGAAATTCTCTCTTCGTTCTTTGAAGTGATTGTCGTCGCAGATTTACGTTTGATTGAAGAATTTTCTTATCTAAAAGCGCGTTATCCAAAGGCCATTCAAATTCACTTGTTAAGAGAAAAAGAAAATGGCTTGTTAGAAAATGAAAAACAGCATTTAACAGAAAGAGATTTAGAACAACCTTATGCTTATGATTATGTACTTCAAAATACAACTTTAGAATCGTTAGAAGAAGAAGCAAAAAAAATGGTAGAAGCACAAGAAAGGAAGTGTATCGAATGAATCAATTGATTGCCGTTGTCGGAATGTCAGGGACAGGGAAAAGTGTTGTCACGGAATACTTAGAACAAAAGGGATATACCAAAATCTATTTTGGTGGTGTGATTTATGATAAAATGAAAGAAGAGAAAATCCCCATTACTCCAGAGAGTCAGAGAGAATTTCGCGAAGCGATTCGAAAAGAACTAGGAATGGGTGCCGTTGCCACTTTATTACTTCCTAAAATTACGGCTGCTTATGAAAAAGGAGATACCGTTTTAGATGGACTTTATTCTTGGGATGAATACTTAATCTTAAAGGAAGTTTTTGGAAATCAACTAAAATTACTTGCTGTTGTTACACGAAAAGATTTAAGATATAAACGAGTCGGTAAAAGAAAAGAACGTCCATTTAATTTAGAAGAAATTGAAGAAAGAGATATTTCAGAAATTGAAAACTTAGCGAAAGGTGGTCCGATTGCCTTTGCAGATTATTTTGTATTGAATAATGGGGACCGGGAAGATTGCAAAAAACAAGTACGACAAATTCTTGAGATGCTAGAGAAAGAAGGTAATGATGATGAAGAAGATGACGAATAATGAGATACGTAATATGTGGAGAGCTTACTTTGAAAGTAAAGGTCACGCTTATTTTGAAAGTGCTCCTTTAATTCCTATCAATGATGATAGTTTACTTTGGATTAATGCTGGAGTGGCTCCTTTAAAAAAGTATTTTGATGGGAGTGTAGTGCCGGATTCAAAGAGAATTGTCAATATTCAAAAATGCATTCGTACCAATGATATTGAAAATGTTGGCATCACGAAACGCCATCATACTTTCTTTGAAATGATGGGAAATTTTTCCATTGGAGATTACTTTAAAAAAGAAGCGATTCAGTTTGCTTTTGAGCTTTTAACGAGTGACGAATGGTTCGCGATACCTGTGTCTAAGCTTTATGTGACAGTCTATACCAATGATGAAGAAGCATATAACACCTGGAAAGAAGTAGGCTTTTTAGAGGACCATATTGTAAAATTAGATGGAAATTTTTGGGAAATTGGTGAGGGTCCTTGTGGACCGGATAGTGAGATTTTTTACGACCGTGGTGAAAAATATGATACCGATGGAACAGCTTTAGAAAAGTTTCGAAAAGACGAAGACCAAGAACGTTATATTGAAATTTGGAATAATGTCTTCAGCCAGTTTAATGCCAAGGACGGAGTTCCTCGAGAAAAATACAAAGAATTGCCTCATAAAAATATTGATACTGGAGCAGGCTTAGAGAGATGGTGTACCATTTTCCAAGATGTAGACAGTTCTTTTGAAACAGATTTATTCCAGCCAATTATGGAAAAACTTGAAAACATGACAGGCATTCTTTATAACGGACAAACTCCTTTTAAAGTGATTGCCGACCATATCAAAGCGATTACTTTCGCGCTTTCTGATGGTGCCGTCTTTGAAAATGTTGGCCGTGGCTATGTTTTAAGAAGACTGTTAAGAAGAAGCGTTCGTTATGGAAAGCAATTAGGATTCAAAGAACCTTTTCTTTATAAACTTATCTCAACGGTGGTTGATTTAATGAAAGAGGCCTATCCATATTTGGTCGAGAAAAGAGCTGTCGTTGAAACGCTTGTTTTAGAAGAAGAAAAACTCTTTTTAAAAACATTGGAAGCTGGTGAAAAACGTTTATTAGAACTAACGAAAGAAAGTCAAGATGGAACGATTAGTGGAAATGATGCTTTTAAATTATATGATACTTATGGCTTCCCATTTGAACTAACAGAAGAATATCTACATGAATTAGGCTTTACAACTTCGAAAGAAGAATTCGATAAATATATGGAAGAAGCAAGAAATACAGCGAAGAAAAATGCCCGTACAAAGACTCAAATGGCAAGTCAGAAAAAAGTACTTTTAGATTTTAAAAAGGAATCTACTTTTGTCTATGGACTGTATCGTTTAAAGAGTAATATTTTGGCAATTGTTTCAAAAGATTCTTTAGAAAAGAAGTTAGACCATGATGGTTATATTATTTTAAAAAGAACCTGCTTTTATTCGGAATCTGGTGGACAAGTTTCTGATACTGGAATGATTATTGGAAAGAATTTTAAAGCAAGAGTTGTCGATGTTTTTAAAGGTCCTAATGGTCAAAATATTCATAAAATTCGCTTATTAGACGGAGTGATTCAAACGGGAGATGATTGCGAAGCCATTGTCGATAAAGAACGTAGAAGAGCCATTGAAGCGAATCATAGTGCTGTTCATATGCTTCATTATGCTTTACAGACTGTAGTAGATTCTGATATTCGTCAAGCTGGAAGCTATGTTGATGAAATGCGATTAAGACTCGATTTTACCTATTCTGGCAAAATGACAGATGAAAAAATCATTGCTGTTGAAGAAGCCGTAAATGAACAAATTAAAAGAGGAAGCATTGTCTCTACTGAAGTGATGCCTCTTGAAAAGGCAAAAGAGTTAGGAGCCATGGCATTATTTACTGAAAAATATGGACAAGAAGTACGTGTTGTTAAAATGGGTAAATCCATTGAGCTATGTGGAGGAACACATTTAAGTAATACGAAAAATGCTGAACGTTTTGCCATTTTCTCTTGCGAATCAAAAGGAAGCAATGTCTACCGAATTGAAGCTTGTACAAAGGACCGTATTGAAAGTACTTTATTTGATGTGATTAAACCTTACAATGATGAAATGATGAAGCTTTTAATGAAAGCCAAAGAAATTTTAGAAAGTGCACAAAAAGAAGGGGTTCAATTGAATTTTGATGTGGAGATTGACCATTCGAAACCTGTTTCTTATAAGGATATCATCTTTAACCAAAACGAGCTTTCCTATATTCAAACTGAAGTGAAGACCTTGGAAAAACAATATAAGGATGCAAAGGAAGCGAATCGTTTGGCAAACGTTGACCAGTATCTTGCACAAAAAGAAATGGTTGGTGAAATTCCGCTTTTATATCTGACTTTCCAGGAGGAAGAAATTCCACTTTTAAAAGTTATGATTGATGCACTCAGTAATCGTTTGACAAATGGAGTTGTTTTTATAATCAATCAACGAAAAGATGGAAGCGTCAATTTCTTATGCCGTAGTACAAATGAACATGTGAATGCGGGTTATTTAGTGAAAAATGCCAGTATGTTAGAAAATGGAAATGGCGGAGGTAGTATGACTTTTGCTCAAGGGGGAGGAAAGAGTCAAAAACATCTAGAAGAAATAAGAGAACTGGTATTAGAAACACTGCGAAAGGAACTCTTTGAATGATTTATACATTAGTGGGACCCTCTTATTTAGTCAAAAATCAAATGGAAGAGTTGATTTTAGAAAATCATTTTCAAGAAGAAGAGAGATTTACCTATGATTTAGAGGAAACATCTCTTTTTTCCATTTTGGAAAACAGTAATACAATTTCCTTTTTATCTCCGAAAAAAGTCGTTCTTTTAAAAAATGCGTTTTTTCTAGAAGCGGACCAAAAAAGAAAGATGGAAGAAGGGGAAGTGGAAGCCTTTTTAGCGTATTTAGACCACCCAAATGAAGATGTTCTTTTTCTCCTTTCATTAGAAAAATTTGATGAGCGAAAGAAAAAACTTGTGAAAGCCATTCAAGAAAAAACAAAAGTCGTTCTTTTAAAGACGAGTCCAAAAGAGGAAATAGAACGACTTTTAAAGGGTTACGAACTGGAAAATGGAGTGCTAGAGATTTTATTGGAAGCACTCAAAAATGAGGAAGTAAGAATTCCAATGGAATGCGAAAAATTAAAGATATATCGCATGGAAACGAAAAAAATTTTGAAAGAAGATGTTCAAGAACTTGTTCGATTTGCGCTTCCTGAACAAGAAGAAACTGTTTTTGCATTCTCAAGAAGTTTGGCTTCTCGTGATAAAAAAGAAGCTTATCAAGCTTATCGTCTATTAGAACAAATGGGAGTGGATACACTTTCTTTGATGGGATTGTTAGAAAGCCAATTTCGTACTCTCTATCAAGTGAAAGCATTGATGGAAAAGGGCTATTCAAAAGAGAAAATCGCCAGTCGTTTGGGTTACCATCCTTATCGAGTTCAAAAGACACAGGAACTGGCTCGATTTTTTTCAAAAAAATCGATTCGTTCTTATTTATTGTTACTTGAGCAATATGATTATGAAATGAAAAGTGGAAAAATCGATTCTGATTTATTGATAGATTTATTAATTATGCGTGTATAATAATAGTATGGAGGAGATATGCTAAAAGTTGAAAATATCTATAAAAATTATGGTTCTGTTCAAGCTTTGAATGGACTTTCTTTTTCCTGCGATGATGGAGAAATTTTTGGCCTTTTAGGTGAAAATGGTGCAGGAAAAACGACGACTTTCCGAATCATTATGGGCTTGATTTCTGCGAATAAAGGAACTGTAACATTAGATGGGAACCCGATTGATTATACGAAAACCGATTCGATTGGCTTTGTGACTGAAGAGAGAAGCTTACTGACGAAATTAACCGTCGAAGACCAAGCAAGATTTTATGGGGCTTTAAAAAATATGTCTGAAGACGAGGTGGAAAAAGCCCTGGATTATTGGTTAGAAAGATTTGAGATTCTTGCCTATAAAACACGAAAAATTAAAGAATTATCTAAAGGAAATCAGCAAAAAATTCAGTTTATTTGTGCGATTATGAATCATCCAAAACTTTTAATTTTAGATGAACCTTTCACGGGACTTGACCCGTTAAATGTCAAAATGTTAAAAGAAGCTATCTACGATTTAAAAAAAGAAGGTTGTATGATTATTTTTTCCTCTCATCAGATGGAATACATTGAAGAATTCTGCGATAAGCTGGTCATATTAGTCAAAGGCAAGCCAATTTTAGCTGGTCGTTTACAGGAAATAAAAAAGGAATATGGCATTAAGCAAATTGAAATTATTGGTGATGTTGAAAAGAGTGATTTTGAAAAAATTAAGGGGATTCAAAAAATAGAACACATTCAAAATCAATGGATTTTACATATTGAAAATCAAGAGGTCGTCAAAAAAGTATTCCAGGCGATTCAAAAAAAGAATATTTGGAAGTTTGAGGCGAAAGAACCCACTTTAAATGAGATTTTCATTGAGAAAGTAGGTGGTGCAAAATGAGTAAAAAATTTTGGTATTTAACAAAAATGAGTTTGAATAAGAAGATTAAATCGAAATGGTTTATTGGAGTGAATATTTTATTTGCAATTTTACTTCTCTTTTTCCTCAATGTTGATAAAATTGTTACTTTTTTTGGAGGAGATTTTGATTCGACAGAGAAAATTGTGATTGTTGACGAAACGAAACAAGTTGCCTCTTCTTTTGCTTCTTTTTTGAACTCTAGTGAATATACTGCAGGAGAAAACACAAGATATCAAATAGCTATTAGTGAAAAAACAGAAACGGAAGAAACGAAAAAGCTGAAAAAGGAGAACCAAATATTAGTTGTTTTTCAGATAGACCAAGATAATTATTTAAAAGCAAAGCTCATTAGCTATGAAAAAATGAATGCTTTAGATTATCAAGTTTTTGTGCAGGCAATCAATCAGGTAAAGAGTCAATATGCGCTTTCTTTAGAGAAGATTGACCCGACTGTATTAGGGAAGCTTTCTGCTCCTGTTCAGATTGAACGTACCGTTTTAAATCAAGAAAAAAATCTTGATGAAAAGATGAACACAATGATGGAAACGATTTTCCCAATGATTATTCTGCCTTTCTTTATGCTCATTATTTTCTTAGTGCAAATGATTGGTGCTGATATTTGTGAAGAAAAAAGTACTCGTAGTATGGAAATCATTATCTCTAATGTATCTCCAAAAGTGCATTTTGCTTCTAAAATTGCCGCTGCAAATCTTTTTGTCCTTATTCAAGGAGCGCTTCTTTTAGGATTTACTTTCCTTGCTTTTCTTCTTCGTAATTATTTAACAAATGGGAGTCTTTTAGGAAATTTATCGACAACGTTGGGTTCTGTTTGGAATAGTCTTGCCACTTCTTCCTTAATTGGAAAACTTTGGTATTTTATTCCTCTTTTCCTCTTATTGATGATTTTATCTTTTATTGTTTATTCATTACTTGCTGGAATTTTAGCTAGTGTTACGACCAACATGGAAGATTTTCAACAGATTCAAATGCCTATTATGCTTCTTTCTGTGAGTGGCTACTATTTAGCGATAATGGCTGCGCTCTTTGAGGGAAGTTTGTTCATTCGAATTTTATCGTATATTCCATTTGTTTCTTGTTTATTGTCTCCTGCCTTATTTATGTTAGGGGAGATAGGAGTCGTTGATTTGCTGATTTCCATTCTAATGCTTCTTGGAATTATTTTCCTTTTTGTTCATTATGGAATGCGCATTTACAAAGCTGGAATTTTAAATTATTCTAATGAAAAAGTTTGGACTCGTTTGCTGAAAACGGTTAAAAATAAAGACGTTTAAAAAAAGAGGAGAAAGTCCTCTTTTTTAGGCGGATTTTTTTTGCTTTTGATAGACATACTCTTTTTTAGGAATCCTCGTAATTTGATAAGGATGGTCAATTGCTTCTATAAATTTTAATGCTTCCTGAGGATTCAAAAACAAACTCATTCCATTATAAAGAGGATGGAATGCAAGTTGCTCTTCTTGTAATAAGTCTTCATCAATTAGGACTTCTAGTGCATGTTCTTGGTCATTTTGTAAAGAAAACAAAGAAACATTTCCAGGAGTTGTCTTTAAAATTTGTTCCATGTCTTCCTGTTTTAAAAACTCTAATTTTTTCAAGTCATACAGTTCTTTTAAACGAACAAGATCTACTTGTTTTTCATCACTGACAATAACTAAGAACTTTCTTTTTTCTCCTTTTCTTTCTTGCAATAATAAGTTTTTACAAATGCAATAGTTGTTACCAATGTAGTAGGAAAAGCGTTGATAATAACGTCTTGATTCATCGCAACCTAGAACTTCTTGATGCTTGATACAATAGTTATAATGAACGCCTTTTGTTGCTAAGGAAGCAATAAATTCTTTCGCAATTTTAATTTTTTTTAAAGTGGTTTGGTTAATTGGGTAATTTGGAAATACTTTCCATTTTTATCATTCCTTTCGTTTCAATATAAAAAGACTAGTTATCCCCATGGGACGAAACTAGTCTTTCATTTTTGATTCCGCGGTACCACCCAATTTGTCTATTCACATAGACCACTTTTTCGATTCAAATAAATCTAGTATTAGATAACGGCATACCAACCGGCTTAATCTACTTAAGAAAATCTTGTTCGGTAAGCAGCTCCAAAGTGTTCTTTCAATAAAGTTTTGTATCTAGCTCTCATCTTTCTAGACTTGCTGTGCCAAAGTTCTTTATTTACTTTTCTTTTTCTTTGCTTGTTACTTCTATTATATGTTTTTCTTTTACGTTTTGTCAAATTTTTTCATTTTTTTCTTCAAGCCCAGTTTTATAATGTTTAAAAAAACTCAAAAAGGGAAAGGAGAATGGGATTTTTAAGAACCTTATTTAGTAGTTATTTTTTTAATAATAAGAT
>CANQOD010000033.1 GCA_947625395.1 uncultured Bacilli bacterium | reverse complement strand
CAACGAGTTGGTTGAGTCGAGAAAGAATGACTTTTTCTAATCAAGTGGGAACGGATGAGAATCAAGTTTATACACTTGACGCAACCGGTCGTGTTCTTGCAACAGCTGTTTCTTCTTCACTACTTAATCGTCCCGTTGTCTACTTAAATGCCCTGACGGCTTATGTGAGTGGTACGGGTTCCCAACAAAATCCATATCGAATTGCGCTTCAGGAATCTATCTCTTGATGAACTTAAAAAAAGTGTCTTGCGGGACACTTTTTAAAATCTTCCATAAGGACCTACTGGATAAAATGGTGGATAAATAGGATAGGGACGATAAACTGGGTAGGGAGTGTAATAGTTCGGTCTTGGAGTGAAATAGCCAAGTCCATAGCCCACTGCGCCACCCAATAATAATCCTCCTAAATTGCGATTGTTATTTTGGTAAGAATCAGGTCTTCTTGGATAAGATTGATAAGCATTTCTTGGATGCATAAATATCCTCCTTTATGTTGTAGCATATGAATGCTTACTAAAAAAAATGTAGGGCAACTGTTCTATCTGTCAAATCAAAGTTGCTTTTTGTTTGTTTATTGAACCCGGTGTAAAAGTGTGTTAAAATAGGAATAAGAGGTGACTATGATGAAAAAGAAGCCAGTAAAGAATTATGTGATTTTAGGTTGTATTTATCTATTAGTCATTTTTTTGGTTCTTTATTTAGTACAGTGGTATCAAGCTTATCAAGACTATCAAATGCAAGTGCCTGTCATTCGTGATGTTTTACAAGAATTGTTGCCATCAGAAGTAGAACATTACTTATTAGAGGAACCGGATACGCTCCTTTATGTGTGTTCTGCCCAAAATCAAACTTGTCGAGATTTTGAAAAGGACTTCCGTTACTATGTGAAACAAAAAGGTTTAGAATCCACCATCATTTATTTGAATGCGACGAAGACAGAAGAACAAACAAGCTACCTAGAAAGTTTTCAAAAAAATAATGGTTTGACAATGGATGAAAAGATGTATCCGATGTTACTGCAATTTGAAGAGGGCACTTTAAAGTATCAGGCAAGTCAGTTGTCGTTAGAAAGCACGAAAGAATTTTTAAAAGCAAGAGGTTATGAATGAACCACATTGTTTTATATGAACCGGAGATTCCCCAAAATACAGGGAATATCATGCGGACTTGTGTCGCAACTGGAACCAAACTTCATTTGATTCAACCTTTGGGCTTTTCTCTAGATAGTGCCAGGCTGAAAAGAAGTGGTGTCAACTATATTGACCAATTAGACTACCAAGTGTATGAAAACTTCGCAGCTTTTCAACAGGCTAATCCAGGAGTTTATTATTATTTCACAAGATATGGAAGAAAGCCCCATACAGCCTTTGATTATCGGAATGAAATAAATGAGAATCTTTACTTTATTTTTGGAAAAGAATCTACAGGAATTCCGAAAGAGATTTTACAAAAAGACTTAGAACACTGTATGCGTATTCCAATGACGGATAAAGTCAGAGCTTTAAATGTGTCCAATAGTTGTGCCATTGTTATCTATGAAGTTTTAAGACAACAGAATTATCGAGGACTTTTACTAGAAGAACCAGGCGATGCTGCCCATAAGGGTGCGGATTATTTAGAACGATAAAAAAGTATCTTTCATTTACGAGGAAGATACTTTTTCAAATAAATAATAGGTCAGTTTTTTGTTTGTTTTGGCTTTTTCTTTCAGGACCATTCGATAATCTTTGTTCTTTTTTAAATAAAGAAAGAGATTCTGATTTTTTTGATGGACGATGAGATGGGTAAAGGCATACCTGTTGAGGAAATCTTGGGGATTTAAGCGTCCTGTTTGTAAAGCATCATATTCATAGAGAATGTCTTCTTTTTGGTTATTGGCTTTTAAAAAGACTTCGGCTCTTGCGTCTAGATAAACACGATATTGATGCCATTCATAAAAGGAACCCGTATCATAGTCGGTATATAAGATGACGTCTTTTTTGTTCGTGTTTGCTTCTAGATAGGCCCATATTTTTCTTGTGTTGATAGAGTCAAAATAGCTTTGAGGAAGTAGGGACGAGATAAGAGTAGGAAAGAAAAACAAGCAGCAAACAAGCAAGCCATATTTGAAATAGAAATCTTTGGTGTAGAGATACTGGTCTTGATAAGTAGAAAATGCATCTTTGAAGTAGTATGCAAAAGGGAATACGCCACCCACGAGGAAGAAACTATATCCTTTTACATTGCTGGTTGCTAAAACAATGGTTCCTAGTTGGAGGAGGAGATAGCGCACCTTTATCTTGTCAAAATGTTTCCAGTAGGTATACCCTAGAAGACAGACTGAGAGAAGAAAGACGATTGTACAATAAGGGCCTGATTGAAACATGGGATGCATTTCACCGACAATTTTGTTCACAACTGGATTTCCATAAGAAGTAAGGAGATAGGTAATTGCTTTGATGTGGTAAGGATTGATGAGTCCCCCTAACAGCATGGCAATGCCACTGATGAACAAGGGCAATTTAGGAGCCCCCTCGCTTTTGATGGGACCTAGATGAAATTGGCATGCATCAATGAGATAAGGCAGAAAGAAACAGAACAAGAGGAACCAACTTGAACAATGTAAATTGATAAGTAAAATCGAAAGAATTGGTAAGAGGAATAGATACTTTTTTTCTTTGGTTCGTAGATAACTTTCAAGGGCTAGTAGTTCTAGGAGAAAAAGGATAAAATCAAAAATTTGAGGACGTGTACGAATGTAAGACAGTAAAAGCAAAAAGAGCGTAATGACAGTAATGAAAATCGATAAATAGAGTTTTCTTTCACTGACGAGCATGGTAAGACGATACAATAAATAGGTGATGAGCGCGGTGGCAACCATTAGAAGCAGAATCATTCCGATTTGGCCTATCGAGCGATAGATGGAATAGAAAATGACATCGGTCAGCCACTGTTGCGCAACAAAAGAAAGCCCTTGATGCAAAGTGAGGGGTTCTATCCAAGGAATTCCTTTCGAAACAATCTGTCTTCCAAGACTGATAAGGAACCAAAAATCATTGTCTAGAATCCGAAAGATGACTTCTCCAGCAATAAAAGGGAGAAAAAGAAAGAGCATTGCGAGTGGTTTACAGGGATGATAGTTTTTGAATGTTTGGATGATTTTTTTCATTCTTTGACCTCATGATAACTTTCTTCCATATTGACATTCCAAATTTCTTCTTTGGAAAAGTGGGGGTTTAGAATATGCTTTGCTGCTCGGATGCCCGTTTCCATAGAATGGTCCATGTTATTGTAACGATGTTGGCCATTGCGTCCGATGCAGTATAAGTTTGGAATGGTTTCTAAATACGCTTTTAAAAGAGGAAAATCTTGGTAGCTATCAAAATAAGCAGGATAAGCTTTTTTTACTTTTTCTAAATGGAAATCAAGAACGTCTGTCTTGTCTTCTAAAAGGCCCATTTGGAGTAGTTCCTCCGTTGCATCATGAACCCATTCTTCTTCACTTTTGTTCCAAAAAGCATCATTTTCATTGCAAAAATATTCAAGACCTAAGGAAAGCGTCTTTTCCTCATCTTGTAGTAGAAAAGGGGACCAGTTATTAAAAATTTGAATGCGTCCTAACTGTTCTTCTTTTCCTTGAATATAAATCCAACAGTCTTTCAAGTCCTTTTGCTTGTTTCTTTTTTTGACAAGCAGTCCTAAAGTGATAAAATCTCGGTAAGGGAGATGGGAAGCAATCGCTTGGATGTTTTTTGGCACACGCTGACAGGCGGCAATGAAATCTTTTAAGGGCATAGAAGAGAGAAAGATATCTCCTTTGATTTCTTTTTTTTGCCCTTGAAACTCACAGGTGACTGAAACGATTTTCTTTTGCTTTTGCTTGATTTGAATGACTTTATGTTGAAAAAGAATGACCCCTCCTAGTTGTTCGATTTTTTTGGCCATCTCTTCCCACATTTGTCCTGGTCCATATTTGGGATAATAAAAATGTTGAATTAAAGAAGTTTCTTCTGTTTTTCTTTTAACGAGGCCCATTGTTTCTAATGCATTGCGCAACAAGATTTTGATGGAAAGGCCTTTGACTCGCTGTTTTCCCCAAGAAGCATCAATCTCTTTTGGAGAGCGCCCCCATAATTTTTCTGTATATCCTTCAAAAAAAATCTGATAGAGTTTTTTCCCGAAACGATTGATGTAAAAATTTTCAAGATTGGTTTCTTTTTTGGGGAAAACACAACTTTTGAGGTAACTGCCTGCACTACTGATGGTCGTTTTCAATCCTAAATTGTGAATGGTTTTAAAATTGAGTTGAACAGGATAATCAAAAAATTTTTGATGATAGTAAATACGCGATAGACGGTTGCGAATCAAGAATACATTCTCCTCTTGCATGGGGTCAGGACCTTTTTCATTTTTAGGACTTTTTTGAAGGGGCAAAATTTCTTGCCACAATTGATGAATGTCCTCGCTTTTTGAAAAAAAACGATGGCCTCCAAGGTCCATTTTGTTTCCATGATAAGAAACTGTTTTGGAAATGCCACCTACTTGTTGTTCTTCTTCTAATAAGATGACTTGTAGAGGAGCTTTGGCTGTTAATAAGGTATAAGCAGCCGTCAGTCCCGCAGGACCTGCTCCGATAATGACCACTGTTTTCATGAAATACTTCCTCTCGTGTTTGACAAAAGTCCATTGATGAACTCTGTTACTTTTCAATATAGTCTAGATATTGCAGTCTATTTTTTAAAGTTTCACTAGAAGCTGCACCGACCAATTTATTATAGCTGTTTTCTAACTTTCCTTTGACAAAGAAAAGCGTCGTTGGGGTTCCTGATACATAAGAGATTTTACTGAGAGCTTCATCTTCTTCATCTGTTAAGTTTGTCAAATTGATGGTATAGGCTTCGAGTTGATACTTTTTCATGACAGATTGATAAATTGGTTCATACGTTTGACAAGCTGAACAACCCGTTTGAATGACAGCCACAATAAAGGTTTCCTCTTTTTTGATTTTCGCTTCTAAATCTTTTACGCTTAAATTTGGAATCGTTTGATTTTTTCCACAAGCAGTTAATAAAAGACAAATTGCTAAGAAGCCAATCCATATTTTACTTTGTTTTTTCATCTTCTCACTTCCTATTGTTTAGTATATCATACTTGTTTTGAAATACAAAATAAGATATAATAAAAAAAGAATAGGAGGGGAGCCGTATGGTTTTAAGAAAGCCGTATGCTTTTATTATCAAAAACTTTAAAAAGATTCATATTTTACTACTAGTGCTGTCGATTTATACGCTGTTTAAAGATAATCAAGTCATGACTTTTGTTGGTAGTTTTATCGATACCAATTCTTATAATCCGATGTTTGAATCGATTCGAGATTATATTTCTTTATTCAACTACTTGATTCTTCTTTGTTTAATGGCTATCACAGGTGTTTTAATCTTTGTTCTTCATCATAAGAAGAAGCCATGGAAAGCTTATTTATTGCCTTTTTTTGATTCAGGTTTCTTATTTTTCGTTTTGATGTCCATCTCAGGATATTTCAATCATTATGGAGATGAATCTACTTTAGTAACGATTCGAACTTTGGCCCAACTTTTACAAATTGGTTCTTTATTACAATATGCTGTTTTTATTTTATTGTTTATCCGTATTACTGGACTCGACTTGAAAAAGTTCGATTTTGTCCATGACCAAGAATATCTTGAAATCAAAGAAGAGGACCGTGAGGAATTTGAAGTCAATGTAGAAATCGATAAAGATAGTATTACGCGTTTCTTTAAAAAACAAGCACGTCATGCGAAATACTTGTACCAAGAACATCCTCTTGTTTTCCATTGCATTTTTGCGATTTTACTTATTGGAATTGGTGGATATTGTTACTATTATTTTGGTGTGTTGCACAAAACGTATCGAGAGGGAGATGTGTTTTCAGCCCTTTCTTATCAAATTACGATTCAAGAAAGCTATTGGACTGATAAAGATTATCGAGGAGAGGTCATCAATCCCAATAAAGATTATGTTGCTTTAGTCATTCGAATGAAAAACAATGGGGCAACAAGAGCAATTTCTGCGGAACGGTTTCATTTGTTGAACAAAAATCATCTCTATCAATATACCCACAAAGAAGATACTGCTTTTAAAGATTTAGGAAATACTTATCCAAAGCGAGAGCTAAGAAGTGGGGAAGAAACTGTCTTTTATTTGGTGTACGAAGTAGATAAAAAGCTAAATGGCAATCAGTTTGTTCTTTATTATCAAGATATTACGAATCAGGACCGTCTGTTAAGAAGAAAAGTCAAAATCACTCCTCAAGATTTACATCAAGAAAAAGTGATTGATACTAAAAAAATCAATGAAACTTTAACGGTGTCAGGAATTGGCTTTTCTAAAAAGAAAATGACTTTAACAAATGCGACGATTGATAATCAAGCGACTTATTCGCTCTATGAATGTCCAAGCTATAATCATTGTTCTTTCTTCAAAAAAACAGTGCAAAATCCAACAGGAAAAATCCTTTCTTTATCCTTTGACGCAGCCTCTTTTGAGGACAAAGATTTTGTTGACTTTTCAATGGCGTATGGTAAAATTGAATATAAGGATAGTAATCAAAAGACAAAGACAATCGCTCTTGTCAATGCTGTAGAAAAAGAATATGAAGGGACAAAACTTTATCTAAAAATACCAACGGAAGTAGAAACGTCTTCATCCATACAACTTGTTTATACTATTCGTAATCGTCAATTTGTCTATGTAATTAAATAGGAGGAATAATCGTTATGGACAAGAAAAAAGTGGAAAAAAATGAAAAAGCAAAGAAAACGAGAACCATCATCCTTGTTGTTGCGCTCGTGATTGTATTAGGGGGGATTTATTATTATTTCTTTTTAGGACCATCACTTCAATTTCAAAAGATGGAAAAAGAATTCTTGAAAGTAGGACAAAGATATGTAGAACAAAATGCTTATTTAAGTCCAAAGGAAGGCAATATCAAAGATTTTACACTGCAAACTTTTTACGATGCTGATTATCTAGAAGAACCTTTCTATATTCCAAATAGTAAAAAGCTATGTGATGCGAAAAATTCATTTGTCAAAGTGAAGAACAATCAAGGTACGAATGAATATTATGTTTATCTATCTTGTGGTCGTTTTCATTCAACATTAGACCACGAGGGACCACAAATTCTTTTGAATGGACAAGAAATGGTGACTGTTTCCCTTGGTGAAAAGTATCAAGAAGCGGGCGTTAAGTCTGTGAAAGATAATACTGATGGAGCAATGAAAACAAGCGATGTCACAGTCGATAGTAGTAAAGTGGATACCGATACGATTGGGGAATATAAAGTTACATATACAGCTTATGACCAACTCAACAATAAAACAGTGGTAACAAGAACTGTTCGGGTGGTTCAAAAACTTGCCAGTGTTGTGAAAGAAGAAACCAATAATACAGGCTATTATCAACGTTATGGTGCTCCATATGTCCTCTTGAATGCGATATTATGGAGAGTTATTGGCTTAGATGATGATGAAAATATTACGCTTGTTACGGATTCTCAACTTGCCAATATTGATTATGGTAGTACGACCAATGTCAAAAATAGTTCTTTGGTAAAATGGCTCAATCAATATTTCTATCCTTTATTGTCAGATGATGCGAAAGCGTTGATTGTGAAAGAAAGCGAATGGTGTAGCGACCCAGTCGAAGCCAATGATGCCATTATGGAAGTAACGGATTGTAAAGAAAAAGTGAAACTGAATGTTGGAACTTTAACGATTCAAGAATATAATCGAACACTGGATGATGGATTTTCTCCAATTGAACTACAGTATGGTTCAAGTTGGATGCTAAATCCGAGTACGGAAAAGAACAAAGGCTTTGTTCAAAGTCGTTATGCTTATGGATATGAACACAGTGACAATACCTCTTTAAATGGAGTTCGACCAGCGGTACGAATTCAAAAAAATGTTGAAATCATTGATGGTGATGGTACGTATGAGGACCCTTACCGATTAGGAGATTATGAAAAAGATACGCATCATTCTTTACTGAATACACGTCTTACTGGGGAATATGTGACTTATTCAGGTTATGATTTCCGAATTGTCAATAAAGAAAGCGATGGCAGTACACATGCAATTATGACAGGTGTATTAACCTCTGATTATGAAGCTGTACTCACAGGATATCAAAATAAAGATGCCAAAAATATTTATAATATTAATCAAAAAGGAAATTTAGGATATAACATTTCTAATACGATGACTGAATTTGTACAAACGAAATATTTTGATTCTAAAAAGGTTGAGGTACCAATTTATAAGAAATATGCGCAATATGGAAAAGAAACAGATACGAAAACTTATCAAACAAAAATTGCGGCACCAAATGTTTTTGATTTGTTTAGTGTCAATGTTTTAGGAAACCAAGAAGAATACTGGTATATCAATTCTTCAAATACAAAAGGTCAAAAACATATTTGTGGACGGACTGGAGTTCCATATCGTGGAGACACAACCGACCTTGAAAATGCAGGCGTTAAACTTAGTGTATACTTCAATAAAAATGTCAAAGTCGCAGGAGGAGATGGAACACAAGAAAATCCATATAAATTAAGTAAATAGAGGTACATGATGAAAAAAGAAAAGCAAAAGAAAAGAATCTTACTAATAATCATTTTAATAGGAATAGCAGTGTTGCTTAGTGTGGGTGGCTATGTTTGGTATTTACCTAGTTACAAGATGGTCGATAGAACGAAGCAGATGAAAGAAACAGCCAAGAAATATCAAGATAAAGTGCTTGGCTGGGTACGAGTGGAAGGAACAGACATTGATTTGCCAGTCATTTATCCGGGAAGTGCAACGAATGTGGAAAAGAGCGATTATGAGTTTGCTTGGAACCATACAACTTCCACGGATATCGCGAATAAAAATGTGATTGTTTCTCACAATATTCGTAATGTTTCAAGAAATCCACTGATTCAAAATGAAAAGTTTACAAGATTCGATCAACTTCCTGCTTTTCTTTATTTTGATTTTGCGAAAGAAAATCAATTTATCCAATATACTTCTGTGGATGGAAAAAATTATTTATATCGAATTTTTTCTGTTTCCATGGTGAAAGATAGTGAAATAGACTATTTTTCTCGGCAAATATCTCGTGCAAATATGAAAAAATATATTGCAAAATCTTTAAAAGAAAGTTATTATAAATATGATACAAGTATAGATGAAAATGATACAATTCTATCTTTGGTAACTTGTACAAGATTCTTTGGAACTCTTGAAAAAATAGATATTCGAATTGATGCAAGACGAGTGCATTTCATGGAAAGAGTGCAACCGGTTAAGGTGACAAAAAGAGAAAATTATCAAGAGGTAACTGAGAGAATGGAAATGTAGAAGAGGTGGGAAAATGAAAAAAAAGAAAAGTAGAATATTAGGTTTAGTATGTTTACTTTCTGTGATTGCTATTGTAGGAATGACAGCTTTATTTGTTCCTTGGAAAAACAATCTAAAAGGAACCATTGGAACCAGCAAAAAAGAAACAGAATCTGAACAAAATCCTGCGAACAAATTGTATTCTTGTGATTCCAATTATTC
>CANQOD010000032.1 GCA_947625395.1 uncultured Bacilli bacterium | reverse complement strand
TGGCTGGAAAAGAATATTATTCAGATTATCGAAGCAAGCTTCCGAAAGAAATTGGCCCAGTGGAAACAGTGACACTTGGGACCTTGATTCAAGAAAAGTACTTGGATGAACAAGTGGTAGACTATCGAAAGAAAGCTTGTAATAACGATGAAAGTGGGGTCAAAGTTCAAAAGCAAGGGGAAGAAATCTATAGTTATTCTGCCTTTTTAAAATGTGATAATTATGATGGATATGAAGAGGGAAATAATCCAAGTATCCAATTTTTGCCAA
This sequence comes from uncultured Bacilli bacterium, assembly GCA_947625395.1. Taxonomy (GTDB): domain Bacteria; phylum Bacillota_I; class Bacilli_A; order RF39; family UBA660; genus CANQVB01. The sequence continues at coordinate 9,436 of CANQOD010000032.1, read as the reverse complement.
ATAGTAAAAAGAGTAATAAAGAGATTCAAGTTGAAATGAGAATCCGAGATAATCAAGAAGTCAGATATTATAGTTATGTAGTTTATCAAAATGGAACCATCGTAAAGACAGTAGAAAAACAACCATATAATCAAGTCATCAAAATTCTACTCCAAGAAGAAGGAACTTATAAGATTATTGGAACGGCTTGGGACAATGAGGATAACGTGACCATCAAAGAGTCAGGCACTTATTTAATTGACCGAACAGGACCTGATTGTAGTGCAGTCAGAATCAGTGCAAGTCAACCAAGCAGCAAGTGGACATATCAAAACATTGATTTAACCTTTACATTCCCAAGTGATGTCAGTAGTTGGGATTGGGCAACCAATGTCGATAATGGAAGATATTATATCAAGAGTACAAATGGTGTGAGTACAACCAAAAAGACACTGAGTAGTGAAGGAAGACGAAGAGGAAGAGTTACGCTTTACGATGCAGTCGGAAACAGTTGTAAGCTCACGACGGAAGAATACTTAATTGATAAGACACAACCAAAAGTAACATTAACGGGAAGTGTTACGAGTGGTGTTTTAACGAATAAAGATGTGACTTTAACAGGAACACCAACACCAAGTAGTACTCGGTCAGGCTATACATATTTATTTGAAAAGAATGGAAATAATGGATGGGAAGCAATAGGAGGATGGCAGACAAGCAATCAATATAAAGTAACGACTGATGGAAAAAATAGTTATCGTATAAAAATAAGAACTGGGGCAGGAAGAGAAGCAACCAGTAGTCAAACCCATGAAGTCAATATCGATAAAACTCCACCAAATTGTAGTACAGTTCGCTTTAATCCAAACGGTACAACTACATGGGTAAATGAAGTTAGTGTTACTGTGAGTCCAAATAATAGTGACATCGATACATATGATGTTTTAAAGAAAATCAATGCGGGAGCTTTTACGACTTATGCCTATGCAAAAAGAGGAAATTATACATTCAATATCAATGATGCGGGAACCATTCAACTACAAGCGAAAGCTTATGATAAGGCTGGAAACTTCTGTACAGTGAATAGTGGAAATTATCTCATTGGGGATACAATCCCACCGAGTGTACCAAGTGCGACAGTATGGTATGATTATGTGAATGGACCAGTAAGAGGAAACTCGACTGCTTGGACCAATAGAAATCTTGCATGGGGAAACTTCAGTGCGACAGATCAGGGATCAGGAGTCGACCATTATGAGTATTCAACGAACTGTACAGGACAAAAGAGTGGCAACTTAGGAGCAAGTTATACGTATAGTAGTAAGCAACCAGCTTATTGTATTCGTGCAGTGGACAAAGCAGGAAATGTGAGTGGATGGAGTAGTCCATATTACTTTAACATTGATAAAACACCACCAACTTGTACGATTCAAGATATTACAGCATCTGGTACCTATCAAGATGGTCTCGATTATCGGGTGACTTGTAGTGATTCTGAAAGTGACGTTCAAAGTTGTGCAGGAAAAGCCAATGTGAAAACAAGAGATTTCTTAAATAAACATCCTGATGCTCAAAGTACAGTAAAGACATATGTAGTTACTGATAATGTTGGAAATCAGGGTAGTTGTACGATTACCATTAAGAGACAGACAAGAAAACGCTCTTGTGCAACGGGTGCTTGTAAGCGTTGTAGTAGTGCTGGATGTAATAAACGTGCTGCCTGCAAATGTGCAAAATATTCTTCTTCATGTACTTCTTGGTGTTGTCCAGTAGCAGGTGGTAAAAAAACTTGCTCCTCTAGTAAGCCAATAGGAAATATTTGTCCATGGAATAGTTCAACGCCTACTTGTGGAAGTTCTACGAGTACTTGTACAAGTTGGGTGCAAGATAGTAGCTGTAGTTGTACCCAATATAAACAAAATTGTGATAAATGTGGTTATAGTTGTAGCAAGTGGGATAGCTGGACAGCTTGGGCCGATAATAAAACTTGTAATGCTACGAATCTTAAAATTGGAAAATGTCAACAACAAACTAGATGGAGAAAGGGATAATCATGAAGAAAAAGATTTTCATTGTTATATTCATCTTGGGAAGTCTCTTTCTTGCTACTGGCATTTTCTTTCAAATCAAAGAACAGTATTTTACTCTTCATGCGTATCATGCGACTGTGCAAGGAATCGATGTGAATTGTACCATCAAAGAACAAAACAAACAGGCAGATTTACAATGTGTGATGAAAAATCAAACCACAACAGATATTTCCATCGAGCAATTTATCTTCTATATTGACCTTCCAAATGATGTCCAACACAAGTATGTTTTTCCGATACAAGCTTTACTGAAAGCAAAGAAAAAGAACACGTATCGTTTCACCCTAGAACAATCTCGAAAAGAAATTGAAAAGATAACGTTTCAATATGAGTAATAAATTTACTCAAAATCGATTTAGAAAGAAGAAAAATGGAAATAGACCATTTTTCTTTTTACATCAAAAATTAGCAATTTTAGTTGACTTTTGCTAATTTGATGCATATACTAATGTTAGCACTCCCAGAAAAGAGTTGCTAAAGGAAGTGATGCCCTTGTTAAGCAAAAGACAATCACAGATTTTAAAGTTGATTGTAGAGTACTATATTCAACAGGCTAAACCAGTAAGTTCGAATCAAATTTGTAAGATTATCAAGTGTTCCAGTGCGACTGTGCGCAATGAAATGGTTGCCCTTGAAGAAAAAGGCCTTTTGGAAAAGACCCATACATCCAGTGGCCGAGTTCCAAGTGAAGAAGGATATCGTTATTATGTAGATTACTTGTTAGAGCCAAAGAAAATGAATGGTGAAGAGATGTTAAAGCTACAAATTATCTTTCACAATCAACAATTAGAATTATCAGATTGTATTCAAAAAAGTTTACAGGTCATCAGTGATATGACATCTTATACAACTGTCGTTCTTGGAAAAGCATCGCATGAAAATCTCTTAAAGCAAATTGATGTTGTTCCTTTGGATGATAAAAATTTAATGGTGTTAGTGGTAACGGATAAAGGAAAAGTAGAACATAAAACCATTACCATTGAAAATGTGAATTTAGAAGATGTCAAAAAAACAATTAGTTTAATCAATCATCTGATTGTCGGAACTCCGATTGATGAAGTCAGTCGTAAATTGGAGTTTGAAATTAAGCCAATTATTGGAAAATATGTGAAAGAACATGAAAAAATTTATAATGCGCTTTATCATGTCTTTTCCGATTTTACTGCTCCGGATATCAATGTAGTAGGAAGAAGTAAATTCCTAGAGCAGCCAGAATTTGATAATGTTGAAAAGATTAAGAACTTATTTAGCAAATTAGAAGATGATAAGTTATTGACCGAAATCAAAGAAGATGACGATAACAACATTCAAATTTATATTGGTAGTGAAAACAATTTAGATGAAGAAGTTACTGTGATTAAAACACATTACAAAACCCATCAAGATGAAGGAACAATTGCCATCATCGGACCCAAACGCATGGAATATGACCGTGTAGTTAGTCTATTGGAATATTTAAAAGAACATATAGAGAGGTAATATGAAAGAAGAAAAAAAACAAGAAGAAGTGCAAAAAGAAAAAACTTGTGCTTGTCATGAATCCAAGAAAGAACATGCTTGTTCCTGTCATGAAAAGCACGAACAGAAAGCACATCAAAATCATTCTAAAAAATTAGAAGAAAAAATAAAACACCTAGAAAAAGAAAAACAAGAGCTCGAAGAAAAGATGAAATACGCACAAGCAGAACTCATTAATTATCGCAAAAGAAAAGAAGAAGAAATGAGCAATGCGCTTAAGTATGCCAATCAAGATTTGATTGTTGAAATCTTGCCGATTTTAGATAACTTTGAGCGAGCAATTGCCTTAGATGATAATAATCTTACCGATGAATTATCTAAATTTTTACAAGGCTTTAAAATGATGTATGCAACACTGAATGATGTCTTAAAACAATTTAGTGTTACAGAAATAGATGCTTATCAAAAACCATTTGATGCAAGTCGAATGGAAGCATTGATGACAGACCATGACAAAACATTTGAAGATGGTACTGTCTTAGAAGTATTATTAAAAGGATATGAATTAAAGGATAGAGTCATTCGTCCTTGTTCAGTCAAAGTCAATCAATTAGAAGGAGAGGATACAAATGAGTAAAATTATAGGAATTGACCTTGGTACAACCAATAGTTGTTGTGCTGTCTTAGAAGCGGGAGATGCAAAAGTAATTGCGAATCCAGAAGGAGGAAGAACAACCCCATCTGTTGTTGCCTTTAAAGGGGACGAAAGAATTGTAGGAGATGCTGCGAAACGACAAGCAATTACCAATAAAAACACCGTTTCTTCTATCAAACGTTTAATGGGAACAAAAGAGAAGAAAGAAATCAATGGAAAGAAGTATACGCCTGAAGAAATTTCAGCCATGATTTTAAGTTATATTAAAGATTATGCCGAAAGTTATTTAGGAGAAAAAGTAGACCGTGCAGTCATTACTGTCCCAGCTTACTTTAACGATGCCCAAAGACAAGCAACGAAAAATGCTGGAAAAATTGCTGGACTGACAGTAGAACGTATCATCAACGAACCAACTGCCGCAGCACTTGCATATGGACTCGACAAACAAGATAAAACACAAACGATTTTAGTCTATGACCTTGGTGGAGGAACTTTCGATGTTTCTATCCTAGAATTAGGAGATGGCGTTGTAGAAGTGAAATCCACCAATGGAAATAACCATTTAGGTGGAGATGACTTCGATAATCTATTAATGGATTACTTGATTGAAGAATTCAAGAAAGAAAATGGCATTGACTTATCTAAAGATAAGATGGCAATGCAACGTCTTAAAGAAATTGCTGAAAAAGCGAAAAAAGATTTGTCTGGTATGACTTCTACACAAGTGTCTGCACCATTTATTTCTCAAGGAGAAGATGGACCACTTCACTTAGATATGACCTTAACAAGAGCGAAGTTTGAAGACTTAATTCGTGATTTAGTAGAATCAACACTAGACAATGTTCGTCAAGCATTAAAAGATGCAAAGATGAAGAAAGAAGATATTGACAAAGTGATCTTTGTTGGTGGTTCTACTCGTATTCCAATGGTCTATGATGTGGTTAAGAAAGAATTAGGAAAAGAACCATCTCGTGAAGTGAACCCTGATGAAGTCGTTGCCATGGGTGCTGCGATTCAAGGAGGTGTCCTAACAGGAGATGTCAATGATATTGTCTTACTAGATGTTACACCACTTTCTCTTGGACTTGAAACTTTAGGTGGGGTCATGACAACCTTAATCCCAAGAAATACAACGATTCCAACTTCTAAGAGTGAAGTCTTCTCTACAGCCGCTGATAATCAACCAGCTGTAGATGTCCATGTACTACAAGGGGAAAGAAGTATGGCTGCTGATAATAAGACACTTGGAAGATTCCAATTAACCAATATTCCACCTGCTCCAAGAGGAGTCCCACAAATTGAAGTCAAGTTTGATATCGATGCCAATGGCATTGTCAACGTTACTGCCAAAGACCTTGGAACAGGAAAAGAACAATCTATTACCATCACTGCTTCTACAACGCTTTCTGATGAAGAAGTCGATCGAATGATGAAAGAAGCAGAAGAAAATAAAGAACAAGATAAGAAACGGAAAGAAGAAGCAGATACAAGAAATGATGCTGAACAAATGATTTTCCAAACAGAAAAAGCCATCAAAGATTTAGGTGATAAAGCGGATAAAAAAGAAGTTGAAGAAGCAGAAGACTTAATTAAAGACTTAAAAGAAGCTCTTGAAAAAGATGACATTGAAGACATCAAGAAGAAAAAAGATGCTTTAACGGAAAAAGCCATGGGACTTGCGGCAAAAGTGTATGAAAACATTCAAAAAGAAAATGCCAACAAAGCATCCCAAGAAGAGTCTCAGGACAAAGAGGACAATCAAGAAGTGAAAGATGCTGAATATGAAGAGAAGTAAAACTACTTTCTCTTCTTTTATGGAAGAATGATGAAGGGAGAATCTATGAAAAGAGTAAAAACAAGAGAGGAAGTTAAAAAAGAAGACACTTGGGATTTGACAGATTTATATCCAAATGAAAAAGCGTACGAGCAAGATTTAGAAACGATTCGTGCAAATCTAAAGCGTATTCAAACAATGAAAGACACTTTCTTAGAAAGTGCTGATTCGTTTCTTGCTTGTCTTGACTTAGAAATGCAACTGGATCGGATGCTTACCAAAGCGTATATTTATGCTGGACTCAAATTAGATGAAGATCAAGGAAATGCCAAAAGTCAGGAACGAAAAGGGAAGATTGAAGTCTTACAAAATGAAGCTGTTCAAGAAACGGCATTTATCACACCAAGTATTTTAAAAGCAGGCAAGCAAAAGATTCAAACGTATTTACAAGAGGAACGGTTCAAAGACTATCGACATACCATTTTAGATGTCTTGCGTTATCAAGAACATACGTTATCTAAAGAAGAAGAAAAAATTCTCGCTAGTTATGGCAATGTTTTTTCAAGTCCAGACAAAACGGCTTCCTATTTGAGAAATGTAGACTTGACATTTGGAACAATTGAAAATGAACAACATGAAGAAGTAGAGCTTACGAATAGTACTTATGGAAAGCTGATGGCATCTTCACAAAGAAAAGTACGAAAAGAAGCCTTTGAACGATTACATCAAGGCTATGCTTCTGTTAAAAATACGTTGTCTTCAACGTATGAATCGATTGTGGAAGCAGATGTTGTTACAGCGCGTTTACGAAATTATCAAGATTCTCTTTCCATGTATTTATATGGAAATAAAATTGATACAAAATTCTATGAGGGATTGATTCAAAAAGTCAAAGCCAAACTGCCTAGTTTATTTTCTTATTTTCACTTGAAAAAGGAAATCTTAGGCGTGGATGAACTTCATTTATATGATTTATATGCTCCTCTTGTGCAAGAAAGCGAAAAAACCTATTCTTTTGAAGAAGCAAAGCAAATGGTGTTAGATGCGCTTTCTATATTAGGAGAGGAATATCAATCTTTACTTCAAAAAGCGTTTTCAGAAAGATGGATTGATATTTATCCAAATAAAGGAAAAAGAGGTGGCGCTTATTCTTGGGGAGGCTATGATGGAAATCCTCATGTATTATTGAACTTTGAGGGAACCATGAATGATATTTCAACCATTGCCCATGAACTTGGACACTCTCTTCATAGTTATTATTCTGTTCATCATAACTGTTATCAAGATCATGATTATGTGATTTTCTTAGCGGAGATTGCATCGACAGTCAATGAGATGTTGTTTTATCATTATTTCTTACAACATTCCAAAGATAAAAAAGAAAAATTGTATGTTTTGAATGAGATGTTAGATATGTTTAAAGCAACGATTTATCGGCAAACAATGTTCGCAGAGTTTGAATTAAAAGCGCATCAAATACGTGAACAAGGCGAAGTCTTAACGCAAGAGGCTTTGAGTGATTTGTATTACAAATTAAACAAAGAGTATTTTGGAAACGAAGTGGTGGTCGACCAAGATATTCGATATGAATGGTTAAGAATTCCTCATTTTTATACGCCATTTTATGTTTATCAATATGCCACAGGACTTTCTGTAGCTTGTTATATTGCAAAAAATATTTTAGAAGAAAAAGCTGGATTTAAAGAAAAATACTTAGCATTTTTGAAGACAGGTGGTCGAGATTATCCACTTGAACTTTTGAAAGTGATTGATGTGGATATCGCAAATGGAACCGTTATAGAAGATGCGATTTCCTACATGGAGGAATTATTAGAAGAATTTAAAAAGACATATAGTGAAAAGTAGGTGAAGTGTATGGCCAAAAAAGATTTTTATGAAGTATTAGGCGTCGATAAAAGTGCCAGTCAAGATGAAATTAAAAGCGCATATCGTCGTCTTGCCAAAAAATACCATCCCGATTTATGTAAAGAATCCAATGCGGAAGAAAAATTTAAAGAAATTCAAGAAGCTTATAGCATTTTAGGGGATGAAAACAAGCGTCGTCAGTACGATCAATTTGGTTCAGCTGCCTTTGATGGTACAGGTGGTTTTGGAGGGGGAAGCTATCAAGGTGGCTTCTCTGGCTTTGGCGATTTTGATGATATTTTCGATAATATTTTCAGTGGTTTTTCAGGGGGTGGTTTCTCATCTTTTGGTGGAAATCAAGGAAGAAGTAGAAAAACAAGGGGGAATGATGTTTTAAAACGGATTCGCTTAACCTTTGAAGAAGCGGTCTTTGGTTGTGAGAAGGATTTTGACTTAGATGTGACCGAAGATTGTGAACATTGTCACGGTGAAGGTGGTTTTGATAGTGAAACTTGTAAAACCTGTCGTGGTAGTGGTACTATCACACAAGAACAACGTACTATTTTAGGTTCTTTTGTTACCAAGACAACTTGTCCTGATTGCCAAGGACAAGGAAAAACATTTAAAAGAACGTGTAGTGCTTGTCATGGGCGTGGAAAAGTTCGAGTTCAGAAAACAATTACAGTGCATGTTCCAAGTGGTGTTGATACGGGAAATCGACTTCGCGTTGCGGGAAAAGGGGAAGCAGGACAGAATGGCGGTCCTAATGGAGATTTATACTTAGAGTTTGCTGTAGAAAATCATTCATTCTTTCAACGTGATGGCGATGATTTGTATTTGGAAGTTCCTATTTCTGTAGTGGGTGCAACTTTGGGAACCAAGATTGAGATTCCAACATTAGATGGCAATGTAAAATTATCGATTTCACCAGGAACGCAAAATGGGGAACAACAACGGATTAAGGGAAAAGGAATTTATAATGAGACGACGAGACATACAGGAAATTTATATGTAGTCATCAAAGTCGTTATCCCAACAAAATTATCAAGAAATGAAAAGAAATTATTTGAGGAACTTTCAAAGGAAAATCTTGAAAGTCAAGAAATGAAAAAATTTGAAAAATTCGTGAAAGAAAACGACCGTTAAGGTTGTTTTTTTGACAATTTCTGAGCTATGCGAAATGGGAATATTTAATATTTGGAAATTTGTTCTTTTGCTATCATAAAAAATAGGAATATAAGAATAGAAAAGAAGGAATTCAAATGGCAAGATTTAAAAGAATTCAACAGTCTAATCAAGATGAACATAACACAAAAAAGATGATTCGAAAACACATTGTGTTAATGGGAATATTACTTTTTATTGGAATTTGTATCTTTACGGGCGCAAGTTATGCGCTGTTTTCTGTATTAGTAGAGGGAAAACAAAGTATTTCCATCACTACAAAGACTTTGAAAGTAGAATTGAAAGATGGGGAGTACATTCGAGAAGACCCAAGAGGGACGATGACTGATAAACAAGGAAAAAAGACAGAGCCTTATCGATTTACTATTACGAATACAGGAACGATGCCTGCTTATTATAGTTTATATCTCATTAATGAAGGACCTATTG
>CANQOD010000031.1 GCA_947625395.1 uncultured Bacilli bacterium | reverse complement strand
GCACTTCTTTTTGTTTCATTCGCAGCGTTTGTCTATACAGGAACTGGTCAAACAGAAAATAAAATCACCACCGGAACCGTTTCGATGAGTTTCACAGAAACAACGCCAGGCATTAAAATTACCAAGGCCCATCCCATCACAGATGATGAGGGAAAAGCAATGTTAAAAAAAGATGACACCCAAGAACAAACCGTCACCTCCGGGTATTTTGATTTTACTGTTTCCGCAGAACTATCCGGCGATATGAATATCGGTTATGATATTTATCTTGAAAATATCACAGAAACAGCACCTATCTTACCGGATAAATATGTCAAAGTCTATCTTTCAGATGCAGAGAGTGAAGAAGCCCTCGATGGTTATGAGGATGTCGTACCCAACTATGGCTCATTTTCCCCTGTAGAAAAAGAAACCTCCAAAAGAATTATCTATCATGGAATTCTTAATCGACTTGCTCCATCTAAAACAATTCGACTTCGCATTTGGGTTGCTGATACTTATGGTGAAAATGAAAGTAATGAAGTGTATATTGGTGAAAATACAGGCGTTGAGTCCACCTCCAAGCATTTTAAAGCACGAGTTGGCATTCTCGCATCACAAGAACTTTAAGGGTTGAGCCCTTTTTTTCTTGCACTTTTTTTCAAAAGTCACTGTCAAATTTAAAAAAAGCACTTGAACGTAAAAATAAAGTATGCTATATTTTTAACATAAGGAGGATAGAAAAACATGAATAACAATTCATCAAAGCAAATCTTATTGTCAGTGCTAGGAGTAGCCATTCTAGTTGTTGCAGTAGTAGGAGTTTCATTCGCAGCCTTTACTTTTAGTCAACAAGGTCAAAAAGAAAATACAATTACTACTGGTACAGTAACCTTGACATATCAAGAAAAATCAGAAGCAGGAATCAGTATTACCGATGCAATGCCAACAGAGGATGAAGCTGGTAAAAAATTACAAGGTGCCAACGAATATTTTGATTTCAATGTAGAAGCTACAATTAGCGGTAAGACATCAATTCAATATGTTGTATCAGCACTTAAGGTTCTAGATGGAAATAATGCTACAACTCTTGCTGATGAAGATGTAAGACTTTATCTTGAATCTATAACAGACGAACAACTTGCTTCAACAGAAGGTACATCAGTGTTAGCACCTAAACAATTTACAGCTGAACAAGATGAAGATGATGGAGAAGCCACTGCTTTAGGTATGCCTGCTACAGAAATGGTTTTAGCAAAAAAGACTGTTTCAACAACTGGAACTGACCATTATCGTTTGAGAATGTGGTTAGCTAGTACTTACGGAGATGATGATGGTAATACTGCTTTTGAAGAAGCGAAGAAATTCACTGTAAAAATTAATGTCTATGCAAAAGCAGTGTAGTTGGTTCAATTAATTGTGCGCGTGAAGAGTCAAAACAGACTCTTTTTTTGTGCTCGTAAAGTCTATTCTGATTGGTAGAAAAAATTTTACTGTCAATTTCATTTAAAAATAAATACAGTGTTTACTTGAGTCTGCTTCAAAAAATGTGAAAGAACTGTCAAATTTTAAAAAAGCACTTGAACGTAAAAATAAAGTATGCTATATTTTTAACATAAGGAGGATAGAAAAACATGAATAACAATTCATCAAAGCAAATCTTATTGTCAGTGCTAGGAGTAGCTATTCTAGTTGTTGCAGTAGTAGGAGTTTCATTCGCGGCTTTTACCTATTCTAACAAAGGTACAACTGAGAATATTGTATCAACAGGAGTTATTAAGATGGAATATTTAGAAGACGATAGTGTCATTGAAATTAATGATGCAATGCCAACTGATGAAGCTACGGGTAAAGGAACAGTAAAAGAGGGAGAAACTTTTGATTTTACAATCACTGCTAAAATTACGAATACCACAAAAATTGATTATTCCATCGCTGCTGAAAAAGTTACAGTAGATGGTCCTGACCCAGCAGCATTAGATAACAAAGATGTGCGTTTATACCTTGAAGAAACTGAGTCTCTAGGCGGTGGCAAAAAAGAGAGTGGAAAAGAGAGTGAGGTTGGTCAATATCAAACAACTGCCCAAAATAGCACAACAGGTTGCCCAGCTACTGTTATGGAATTGTTAACTGACAGCTTTACTGGTCCAACGACTAGTGAGCTTGACCAAACAGCTAAGAAGTATTACAGATTAAGAATGTGGTTAGCTGATACTTATGGTACTGATGATACAGCTGGTGAATCATTCAAAACTGCGCATCAATTTAAAGTAAAAGTGAATGTTTATGCTAAAGGTTCTGTAGTAAAAAGTGCAGCTTAGTCCACAAGAATTTAATTATTAAAATCTGAAAAGTAGCCATGGTGCTACTTTTTTGTTTGTAAAAATGAAAATCATTCTCTTGACGAAACAAACAATTTTTCACTTTTCAAACGTTTTCTCTTATGATATAATTTAGGTAATTATAGGAGGCTTGTCATTATGGATTATCAAGAAAAGAATAAAGATGAAGAAGAACCAAAAAGGAGTTCTCTATTTGTAAGTGTTATTGCTGTTCTCATTTTACTGATTGCTATTTTTGGAATTTCATTCGCAACAATTACATTTACTCAAAATGGTGAAGAATCAAATACCATTCGTACGGGTGAATTACGAATGAGTTATACAGAAGATACGAATGGAATTAAAATTGAAAATGCACTTCCAACTTCCGATGATGTTGGTAAAAAATTAAGTGGTGCGAATGAATATTTTGATTTTACAGTCAAAACAACCATTCGTGGTAATGCCACCATTGCTTATGAAGTATCTGCTGAAAAAGATGTCAATTCTACATTACAAGATGACCAAGTAAAACTTTATTTGGAAAAAAAAGTCGGTGCTGTTTACCAAGAAGAAATGAAGCCAACACTCTTTACACCACTTGCATCTAAAACAGAATGGGGTACTGAAAAAGGAACCATGCTTTTAGCGAAAGGTACTTCTACCAAATCAGAAAACATTCCTTATCGTCTTCGCATGTGGATTAAACAAGATACAGTTGTGAATGGAAGTTATTCTTATACTGTAAGAGTCAATATTAAAGGTGGCGTTGTTGTTGATTAACTATGGGACATTCCATAGTTTTTCTCATTTTTAAAGCCCTTTTTCTTTTTGTTTTCTTTGGAATTAGTGGTCGTTTACCAAAAAATAAAATCAATCTTTCTCCAAACAAAAAAAAATAAAAACAATCATAACAAAATAAAAGAATCTATCTTTATCAAAAAAATAAAAAATACCCATTGATAAAAAAATTTAGGTAAGCAATAATTCTACTTTTAATTATCCAGTTTTTGTGCTATTATATAAATAGTATAAGGATAAGATGGGTGATACTATGATAGGAGAAAGGGAACAGAAGAACCCAGTCACTGCTTTTTACTACCTCAAAAAAGGATTACATTTTGTCACAACTGTTATCATGTATACAGTTTTGCTCATATTAATTCTTGTTGGAATCGTCGTGGCCATTCACTTTATTGACCAAAAAAAGAACTTAGACAGTGGAAAAAATATCCCTCCACTCTTCAATGCCTATGTCATCGTAAGTCCAAGTATGGTTCCAACCATCAAAGTAGAAGATGCAGTTGTCATTAAAAGAGTCGAAGAAAATGAACTCAAAAAAGGCGATATCATTACATTCAATTCTACAGATTATCGGTATTCGGGTGTCACTGTCACACACCGTATCGTTGGTGTTGAAACAACCGAGAATGGAGAAAAACTCTATACCACCAAAGGCGATAACAATAATACCCCTGATAGTAGTCGTATCTCTTATGAAAACATCTATGGAAAAGTCGTTCTTCGCATTCCAAAAATTGGCTATATCCAATATTTCTTAACCCAGTCTTATGGTTGGATAATCGCCGTCGTCATTCCATGTTTGGGTATTATTATTTATGATATTATTAAACTAGCGAAGACCATTAAACAAAGCATTGCTCCTAGTAAGAAAAAGAAAAAAGGAAAGAATCCAAAGGGACGGCAGAATGAGATTGAATTTTTAGAGATAAAAGATAAACGGAAAAGGTTTAAATAAGAAAAGAGGTTCTAAATGATGAAAAGAAAAATTGTATTGGTTGTTGGTGGTATTATTTTATTTCTGTTTGTGTTGGTAACATCTTTTGCTTGGTTTAAAATCTTTTATGGAAAGGACCAGGAGGGTGGAGAGATTTCGGTGTTGAACATTCAGTTCTCTGACCATGACACGACCATTGATACAACGCAAGATGCGCCGATTACCAATCCGGAAAATCCGGACAACCCAGTGGAACCTTATTTGTTTACGATAAAAAATAATAGTCGTAAGGATAGTCATTATCAGTTGCTTTTAGAAGAAGATGCGATTTCAAACCAAGATGGATATCGTCAAGAACAACTCTTAACGAGGAATCAGTTGGAATATGAGCTTAGCTTAGAGGGAAAAGTGATTCAACAGGATAAGCTTTCAACTTTGAAGAACAATGTCTTGGATGACCGCATTATTCAAGGAGGTCAAACATATCAATATGCGCTTAAGATATGGGTGCATAATGAAGTAAAGTTAGGGGAATGGGAAAACAAATATTACCATTATAAAGTGAAAACGAAAGTAATAGGAGAGTGAGTAGAATGAAAGCATTTTTTGTGGAATATTTACATATTATTGGTACGACGTTGTTGGGACTGTTGTTTGGATTATCGTTTTTCTTGTTATTTTTGAACTTCTACCATTATAAAGAGGTGCATACAACGTATAAGCCAAGTACGGATAGTGGAACGAATTACGATAGCATCATGAATGAGGTGGCTGCGATTAAGGCGAATGCGGATACGTATAGTCAAGCCACCTATCAAGGACCTGAAGAAACGTTTGATATGTTGAATCTCCAAACGAAGTTCCATTTTTGTACGGATGCTTTTGAGGATGAGGAGTTTAAGAAGTTGATGGCAAAAGAGGAGTACAACATCAACGATGTGTATGAGCTTGCTTCTTACTATCAAAACGAGGTTTTGAATGATTGTATTGTCATTCAAATGTATGGTTTGGCAAATGAAGAATCACCCTCTATAAAGAGTGCACGGCTTCAGGAGATTGCACCATTTTTGAAAGTGGAAATGGACCAATTGCTCTCTGGTGGTCTTGTTTATGTGAAGAATAATATGAAAAACAATGATATCTTCTACTTTAGTAATGATGATTCGAAAACGAGTGTCTTTGAACTGACGAAGAATAGTTATTTGGAAGTTGTGAATTACTATCGTCGTTCCTTGGCGTTCTTGAAGAACTTTTCGGAATGGTATAAGAAGATTGCACAGGGAGGGTAATGATGAAAAAGATTTTAAATGGTTTATTTTACTTTTTACAATTGATGCTATTTATTGGAGCATTTGCTTTGACACTGATGGTCATGATTCAGATGAATCGAAGATTGGAAAAAAGTTTTATGACGACCATCAATGTCTTTGTTCCGTTTGCGATTCTTTTGGTTCTGTTTATGGTCAATATGATTTTTAATCAGAAAACAGTAAGGGGAAACTTGTTTTACAATTTGACTTCTTGCTTGGTATTTGGAACGATTGTGGTGGTTGCTTTACGGGCGATGTTGGACCATCGGTTGATTCTTTCGACACTCAATAGCTATCATATGGATTTTAACTTCTTTGCGAACTTCTTGCCTTTCTTGAAGATTATGCTGTATAGTTTATGTGTTGTGAATGTCTTATTGATGTTTCATTTAAAGGAAGATAAGGGAAAAGACAAGGGAGAGAGTTCAAAAGGCGAGAAGCACACGGCGTGAGGCTGAGGCGATGACGAGGCTTTGCGAAAGAAAAAAGGAAAAAGAAAAACAAGAGCTTGTTCTCTTGAGTAATCGAAAAGAGTGGTGAAAAATTTGCCACTCTTTTATTTGGTTGATAGCTTGTGTTCTTTTTATTTGTAACTAGCATCCTAGGGGATAATCTTTTTTCATTTGTCGCGCATGCTGAAGATTCTAACTCAGTCATTTCTTGCATTCTAGCTTGTATAGCAAAAGATGTTTGACTGAATACGATCGGTTTCCTGAAGTCAGGAAAGTGATTCTTTCTGTATGCATTACACATGATTTTAGTGAAAAGCTAATTTTGTACTATGGAGAAGACAAAATTGTAATTTTCGCCAATTTTGTACTGTGGAGAAGACAAAATTGCAAATTTCGCCAATTTTGTACTGTGAAGAAGACAAAATTTGTAATTTATGACGTTTTTGTACTGTGAGGATGTTTCTGTGCTTTCATCCAAAAAGAAGCAAAAAGTGCTTTGTTTGAATGCGTGTTAGAGAAAGTTTTGGGAAAGAAACGATGACTTATCAAATAGGAAAGCTGTTCACTTTAAAGGGAAATATGATAGAATGATTATAGATTTTAAAGGAGGAGTTTTATGCGTAT
This sequence comes from uncultured Bacilli bacterium, assembly GCA_947625395.1. Classification (GTDB taxonomy): domain Bacteria; phylum Bacillota_I; class Bacilli_A; order RF39; family UBA660; genus CANQVB01. The sequence goes on along the minus strand of CANQOD010000031.1, from coordinate 3,774 downwards.
TCAAAGAGTGAAACTAAACTATCAACCTGTAGCGAAAAGAAAATCAAATGCCATTGCTTTTGTTGTATCTAAAAGTCATTTATCTGCAGTAAATACGAGTATTCGTCATAAATTAGAACGGAACAAAGAAGAGAGAGTGCAATCTTTCCAAAGTGCAAGTTCATATCATGTTGGTAGCAATAGTAGTGATGTTTGTTCTACGAAATCTTTCGTCAAAATGAAAAAATCATCTCTAAATTGAGATGAAATTTTGGAAAAGAACAGGAAGTAGGAAAGATAAGAGAGCAGTATATTTATTTATAATGTCATTTTAATTGATAATATGTACTTTTTCCAACACCTACTTTTTTTATAATCTTTTCTTTTAACAATTCAGATAAAATGACTTTTGACCTAGTAGAAGATATATGAAGTAATTTATCAATCGCTTCTCTTTTTACTTTTTCATTTTCTTTAAAATAATCTACAATTTTTTCTGTTTGTGTTTTATTATCTATAAATGTATCTTTGTCTTTCTCTTCTTCTTTATAGTTTACGTTTGGTAATATTACTTTGAATGAATTATCACTAATACTAAATTCCGGTTTTAAATGAAATTCACTATAAATGTCTAGCATACGTCCAATTCCTGTTCCATAACTTTCTACATATTTTAATCTGTAAAAAATGTTTGCAAGATTTTTGTTTCTAGGTTGAGAAACGCCGGAAAGTATATCATTAATAGTAATTCCGGACATGAGTCCTCCTAAAGAAACAACTTCTATTCTATTATCAAAAATTGATATTAGGATGCTTCCTGAGAAATTATAGTTTCTATGAATAATCGCATTTAAAACTGTTTCTCTAAGTGCATATTCAGGATAATCACGCGTATCAACTCTCTTATAATTTACAATTTTTCCACTTATTTTATTAACTATATTTAAGTATTCTAATGTATCTTCAAGTTGTTTAATGAGTGAACCATTAAATTCTTTTCTATCTTTAAATGTGATTTTATTATTTCCCTCGAAAATGGCACACTTTATTGAAAAAGGACATTCATCTGATAAAAGAAGTGCTAAATTAGTATAATAATTCCCCTCGTTTAATAGGTTTAATGTTTTATATTTATTTTCATTAAAAAGGATATCTTTGTTTTGAAATGCATTTTTTAAATATGTAAAATGCAAGTTTTGATTACTAGATATTTCACACTCAAATGAATCATGATTTTCTCTAATTAAAGTTTTAATCATTTCATCTGATGCAGGTGCTGAAACATTCCCATGTCGAAAAAATACACCATTTGATTTTATTCCTTTATCTGCTAAGTAATATGGTTTATTTGGAGCATCCATTATTTTTAATACGATAATGTCTTTCTCTTCATATTTGCTAGTTTCTATATTGGTATATAATGATAAATCAGATTTTATTCCCTCACGAATCATACTGTTTAAATCTTCGATATCTTTACTCACATTTTTCAATCCCTTTATCGTTCCATCATCGTTTACACCAATATAAATTGTGCCACCTTTAGAATTTGCAAAAGCGACAATTTCCTTTTTTATATCTTTTGTTAATTCACTTTTTAATTCTACATATTTATTTTTTACAAACAAGCTTCCCACCTCTAATAGTATTATATACTTTTTTTCTCTTTAATTATCAATTGATTCGGCAACCTTTCAGCAACTTTGCGGCAACCTTTCGGTCACCCGTTAGATATTTAATTTATTGCGTGATACGAATTATGAGTTGAAAAATCGATATACACATATTGATTATAAAGAAGAATGAAACAGTGAAACAAGAAGAAATTGCGCAGTTAACTGGCAAGTCTATTCGAACCATTAAAACACTTATGCGTGGAATGCAAGAAAAAGGGACCATTGTTTCAACTTGGGAGAAAGATGAGACTGGTCTCTTTTTCTTTTTCCCCAAAACTTGTGTAAAAAAGAAAAGTTCGCTATAATGAAAATGGTGATTTTGTGGAAAACTTTCATTTTAAAAAGAAATATGGACAAAATTTTTTAAGAAATCCACAAATATTGGGGAAAATTGCACAACTTCCTACTTATTTAGAAAAAAGTTTAGTAATTGAAGTTGGTCCTGGAGCAGCTGCTTTAACAAAAGAACTGGCAAAAGTTGCTGACCAAGTGCTTTGTTATGAAGTGGATTTAGAGTTAGAAGATGTATTGACAGTAGAACTCAAAGATTGTCCGCATGTAAAAGTCATTTTTGAAGATTTTTTAAAACGAGATTTAAAACAGGATTTAGAAGCATTTTCTTACGACCACTTGTATTTTGTTAGTAATGTTCCTTATTATATTACAACACCCATTCTCTTTAAACTTCTTGAGTCAGAACTTCCTTTTGAAGAAATTGTCATGTTGGTACAAAAAGAAGTTGGAGAACGTTTTACAGCGCCACCGAAGACAAAACAATATGGGGCTTTAACGGTTTTATTGCATTATTTTTATGAAGTTCGAAAGTGTTTTGAAGTGCATCGAACACAGTTTGTTCCTGCACCTCATGTGGATAGTGTTGTGGTGTCATTCAAACGCAAAGAAACGCTTCCTCCTGTTGATAGGAAACAATTTTCGAAATTAGTGCATGATAGTTTTCGCTTTAAAAGAAAAACGTTATACAATAACTTGAGGGAATATCCAAAAGAAAAGTTAGAACCTGTTTTGGAACAATATGGATTCACGTTTTCCTCTCGGGCAGAAGAAATCCCCGTTGATGTTTTTGTCGCACTTGCGAATAGTTTGACTCAAAAGTAGATGAAAAACATCTTTTCCGCTTGGAAAAGAACGAGATAAAAAGGGAACTATCTTTTCCATTTCGAAAATAGAAAAGTTCTCTTTTTTGTTGGTTCGTTTCTTTTTTTGCCTTTGACTTCTTTTTTCATTCTCTTCCGCATAGAATGGATTGGGTGAACGTGATGTTATTTAAAGTCAAAGATATTGTAACTCGCAAGTCCTACAACAATGATATTCTATTTGAAATCATCGATATTGACCAAGATACTGCCTATCTAAAAGGCGTTGATGTAAGACTTTGTGCAGATAGTCCTTTGGAGGATTTAGAAAAAGTGGGCATGATACAAAAAGATAAAAATCAAGATGCTGAATTTTATCATAAGTTAGATGACTTTGTGAAATTGAATCGCAGTGAATACTTCTATTTGCCAGGAAAGATTCTCCATATTGATGCGGACAAAGACTATTTAAAACGGTGCATTGAATTTTATGAAGAACTCCATTTACAAGCCTTTGGTTTACTCTTAAAAGAAGATGAAATTGCTGCGCATTTAGAAGAATATTTAAAAAAGTATCAACCGGATGTCTTGGTTGTGACAGGGCATGACTCTTTTAATCGAAAACGAAAAAATCGAAGTGACCTTTCTGCTTATCAAAATTCAAAATATTTTAAAGATGCGGTTTTAAAAGCGCGAGAATTTGAAAGAAATCCGGATAAACTGATTGTGATTGCTGGTGCTTGTCAGTCGAATTATGAAGAATTAATTCAAGCAGGCGCAAATTTCGCCTCTAGCCCTAAACGCATTAATATTCATGCTTTGGACCCTGCGATTCTTGCCTCTTGCCTTTCATTATCCCCTAAAAATAAAGAAATTGATTTGTTAGAACTTTTGGCAAAGACAAAATATGGCAGCGATGGCATGGGTGGTATTATTACCAATGGTTCAATGTATGTGGGGTATCCAAGATGACCATCGAAAAAGTAAAAGAAGAGATTCGGCGACAAGAGGGGAAAAAGCTGAAT